>DAHXMN010000100.1 GCA_027371725.1 Candidatus Woesearchaeota archaeon
ACGAAGCCGGTCTTCCTCAAGCTGACCGCCGACCTCACGGACGCGCAGGCGGACGCGATCATCGAAGCGTGCCGGCCGAGGAAATGGGTGACGGGCTTCATCCTCTCCAATCTCGTCAAGGACCGGACGAGCGTCACGCTCAAGAGCCCCGCCGAACGGTACGAGAAGTACAGCGGCGGCCTCTCCGGCAAGGTGGTCCAGCCGAAAGCGCTCCGGCTCGTCCGACTGTTCCGCGAGAAAGCGGGTGAGCGGTTCGTCCTCATCGGGTGCGGCGGCATCTTCACCGCGGAGGACGCGTACGAATACATCAAGGCGGGCGCCTCGCTCGTCCAGATGGTGACGGGGATGATCTACCGGGGCCCGGGCACGATCAAGGAGATCAACAAGGGGCTCGTCCGGCTGCTCGAGAAGGACGGGTACAGGAACATCGGCGAGGCCGTCGGGAAAGGGACGGGATAGTCGATTGTTTATCGGTTCTGAGAACAATTATATCGCTACTAAATAGTGATGAAAATAGAAACATTTATATATCTTGCCGAGAGACAGGCAGGCATGCAATCGAAAGGAGACGGGGCGAAGAGAGCATACGTCCCGCCGTATCCCAATACGCCGACGAACGGAGAGGTATTCAGCATGCTGCTGAATCCGTCGAACAAGAACCTGGCGAGGAGGCTGTACCCGTTCTACGAACCGATCCTCGCGGGGCTGGAAGAGAAGATCGTCGTCGACCTCGGCTGCGGCTACGGCTCGACGTTCATCTACATGCTCAAGGAGCACGGCCGCACGCCGAAGCAGACGATCCATCTCGACGCGAACAAGGCGGTCTTCCCGAGAGACACGGGGGAACCGAACGCCGACCGGACGCTGCTCTACGACTGGAGCGGAGACGGGAAGGCAGTCGCGGACGCGATGCAGCTCCCCTTCAGGGACGGGAGCATCGATATCGTCCACACGGACTACCTTTTCGCGGACAACGGCTACGTGGATGAGACGCGCGCGATAGGGGAGATCCGCAGGGTCCTCAAGCCGGGCGGCCTCTTCATCAACACAGAATTCAGCAGTTTCGACCTGAAGGGTTTCGAGAAGGTCCCCTACGACATCAACCACTGGGGGATCTATCGGAAATAGTTCCACAATATTTTTTAACGAGCGAACATTCAAGGAGCGGATGGCTTCTCACGGCCCCCTCGGCATCCATCTCTCGGTCGGGCAGAAGTACGACGACGCCGTCGCGGAAGCCAAGGCGCTGGGCATCTCTTGCTGCCAGATCTTCACGCACAATCCGCGCGGCTGGGGATTCGCGCCGATTGACGAGAAAGCCGTGAAGAAGTTCAGAGACGATTTAAGAAAGATAGGCGTCGACCCGGTCGCGTCCCATTGCAATTACTTGATCAATCTCGGCACGAACGACCCAGAGATCAGGGGGAAGTCCATCGCGTGCCTGAAGAAGGAGTTCGAGTACGCAGCCGCGTTCGGCTGCCAGTACTTCGTCCTGCACGTCGGCAAATACAAGGAGCAGACGATGGATGAAGGGATCGGGAACGTCGCCGCCGGCATCAATAGTGCGAAAAAGGATATGATGAACTCGAAGGTCATATTATTATTAGAAACCGTGGCCGGCCAGGGGACGGAGATCGGCAAGGACTTCAGCGACCTCGGGAAGATCTTCCCCCTCCTCGACAAGGAGATCCAGGACAAGGTCGGCGTCTGCGTCGACACGTGCCACATCTTCGAAGCGGGGTACGACATCCGCACCCCGGAGAAGGCCGCGGCCGTCGTGGAGCGGATGGACAAGGCGTTCGGCATCGGCAGGGTGAAGTTCATCCACCTCAACGACGCGCAGAAGGAGTTCGACAGCCGCGTCGACCGCCATCAGCACATCGGCAGGGGCTTCATCGGACTGGCAGGCTTCAGGGCGTTCCTCAACCACCCGGCGATCAAGCCGTTGCCGAAGATCCTCGAGACGCCGGTAGACGAGGAGCGCGGCTACCCGGAGAACCTCGCCGCGGTCAAGAAGCTCCAAGTGTAAACCCTTAAAAACGCCGGTTCTTCTCTCATCTGCATGAAAGACGAGCCCGGGTGCTATGAGTTCCTGCCGCACACCGCGGACGCGAAGTTCAAGGCCTACGGAAAGAGCATGGACGACTGCTTCCGCAACGCCGCACGGGCGATGTTCGTCATCATGACGGACATAGAGGCGGTCAGGCCCGCGCTCCGGTTCCCGATCCGGCTGAAAGCGTCCAACCGGCAGGCGGCCCTGTTCGACTTCCTCGATCGGCTCATCTTCCTCCTCGACACGGAAGGGTTCCTCCTGCACGACTGCGAGCAGATGCGCGTGACGCGGAACTGCGACGGCACGTACTGGGTGACGGGCGAGGCGGTCGGCGACTTCCACAGGGGGTACGACGTCGGCGGCAACGTGAAGGCGGTCACGTACAACGACATGACCTTCGAGCGGAAGGACGACCAGTGGGAGTGCCAGGTCGTCGTGGACATCTAGGACAATCAGAGGACCGTTGGCATCATCATCGTTGCCGCAGTCGCCTCGGCTCCTGCGCACGACTCCGTCGTTGCGTCGACGATCCGCCCGGACCGGAGCCCGCGGCAGCCAGAGGCTGCAGGGGCGCCGGAACGCGTTCCGTGCGGGAGGACGACTGGGCCGCGGCAACGATGATGGCAACGCCGCCCTCTAACTAAACCTTTAAATAACGTCTGGAAATGCTGGGAGCCATGGAGATACAAGGCCACGCGCTCGAGAAGCGGGACGAGAGTTGCTACACCATCAAGGCTTCCGGCAAGATGCACGTCCCGGTCAAGCTCTTCACGGACGGGAAGCTCCTCGAAGCC
>DAHXMN010000101.1 GCA_027371725.1 Candidatus Woesearchaeota archaeon
ACGACCTCAAGGACCTCGGCCTCAGCGACGAGGAGCTGCTCGGCTACTACGACGAGACGAAGCGGATGGTGAACAACTACTTCGACTACTTCACGGAGAAGACGCGGTACTTCCTCCGTTTGCTGCCGATGAAGGAGGCGTGGGAGGCCGTCAAGCCGGCCCGCGAGGTCGAGTTCGTCTCCGAGAAGCATTATGTCCGCGGCTTCATGGACGCGATCCACGACGAGGCGGGCAAGACGCTCATCCTCGACTACAAGACGAGCCGCAAGGCGCACATCACCCCTGAGTACGAGCTCCAATTGTCCATCTACGCGCTCCTCTACCAGGAGAAATTCCGTTTGCCGGACCTGGTCGGCATCTACTTCCTCAAGGACGGCAAGGAGGAGCTGCTCGACGTGACGCCGGCGATGGTGGAGCGCGCCAAGCGCGAAGTCGAGGAGGCGCATCTCGGCACCCGCTCATCCTCCATGGAGGACTATCCGAAGCGGCCGAGCCCGCTCTGCAAGTGGGCGACGGGCCAGTGCGACTACTACGAGCAGTGCTGGGAAGGCAAGCCGTTGCCGGAACGGGAAGGGTAGCGCGATCCTCATACCGCCTTCTGAAGCGGATGATGCGTCGCCGGCCTCAGTCGCTCTCCGATCCCGGTGGTTCTCGGAACGGGGCCTCCCTCCGGCGAGGATGGTCCTGGGCTCAGCCCGTCGTGCTGCACGGCTCCCATGTGTAGACGTGCATCGTCACCGGCTGGCCCGCGTAATAGACGACCTTGGTGAACTGGACGAGGTCCTTCATGCACCCGTTCACGCCGGTCACGTTGAGCGCCGCCTTCGTCTGATCGCCGAGACAGCAGCGGATGTAGTTGGCCGTCCCGTTCGGCACCCATTGGCCGATCTTCGCGGCCTCGCACGCGGGCGGGACGGTCGTCTTGCAGAGCTTGGTGTTGCTGCACGCGACGCTGCATCGGTCCTCCCAGTCCG
Organism: Candidatus Woesearchaeota archaeon; assembly: GCA_027371725.1. Lineage (GTDB taxonomy): Archaea > Nanobdellota > Nanobdellia > Woesearchaeales > UBA525 > UBA153. The sequence goes on from DAHXMN010000101.1 coordinate 975, forward strand.
CGCAGTCGCTGCAGTCGCCGTCGTTCAGCGTGAAGTTCTGTTCGACGCGGCCGGCCAGGGGGAAGCGGACGTTCAGCGTCTGCGCCCGGTACCCGTCCATGCGCGCCACTACGGAGTGGTTCCCTGACGACACGTTCGCGATCGTGTAGCCGCCGGAATAGTTCGTCAGGTTCGCATACGCGCCGCTGATCGCGACGCTCACCGACGCGCCGTCCAACGGCGAACCGGACGAGTCAGTCACTCGCCCGTACAAGTCGGCGACCATCGGGCACGGGCCGAGATGCTCGCAGCCGTTCTGGTCGTTGCCGTCACAGTTCGAATACCCTGGACTGCAGTTGTACTCGCACTTCGGCGCGCTTCCCGGAGGATTGCTGCAGTTCGCGACGAGCGTGCGCGTCGTGTCGGCCGACAGGCTGACATCATCCCCTGGGCACAGCGTCGAATTCGGCGGCACCGCGCCCGTGCACACGTACGGGATGCACTGCGTCAGGTCCGACGCGTTCACATGATAGTACGGGTCGCAGTCAGCGGTGCAGGTCGACGCGTCGCACGTCCCATGCTCGACGCGCACGTTCGTGTCGTCGCACGTCGCCCCGCAAAAGCCTGCTGCGCAGATATAGGCCGGCGGCCCGTGGATGCAGATGCCGCGCGGGTCAGCGGGCGAATAGTACTGCGTCGGCGCGGAGCCGTCGCACGCGTTCGGCGTCGAAGGATCAGTCGAGTTGTAGACCCATTCGCATCCCTTGACCGCGTGGGCGTTGCAATCAGAATCGTTCTTATAGGCGCTGCAGCATGAAGAGCCCGGTGTCAGGGTCACCCCCATGTCGCCATGGAAGGGTTGACTTTGTGGAGAGAGTCCATCGTAGGATCTCGAAGTATTGACAAAACAGCCTCCGGTCAACACCCCGGACGCGGTCGAAGGAATCGGGCAGGTGAAATCTGCTTGAGGGAATCCCATGGGTGCACTCCACGAGGAGAAGGAGCAAGCGGTGCCGTTGATTGACGCGCCGATGCTGTCGACGTTGCCGGGCCAGACGAAGCAGTGCAGCGTGACGTTGTCTCCGGGACAATACGTTCCAGTAGCCACGGGCAGCTTAGTGGTGAAGTTTGTATAGAGATAGTCTCCAAGCACGTCGACGGGGCAATTATAGTCTCCGTGCACGGCGGGTTGGATTTTACCGCTGCTGTAGCCATCATAGTCTGCCTTACCGTTACAATCGTTGTCGTACCCGTCCAAACAAGCGGGGCAATACATCATAGTGACCATCTGGGGTTGATATGATCCGTACGATGGATTATAGTATGGGTTGTACAATTGCTGGGGATAGCAGTTAGCGCCCTCAGATGTGTAGTAACTAGGAGGTGAAGAATACCAGAACCACGCCGAGTATCCTCCGAATCCGCCATAAGCGACATCCTGATAGCAAGTCACCGAGCCGCTGCACCCCGACGAGGCGTTCTTGCAGAGCAGCGAGGCGTTGCACGTCTGTGACAGCACGTTACACACGCCAGTCGGAGCGACGCACCCGCCATTCTGGCAGGTGAGATTATAACTCTTCTGAGAACTGCTATTATAATACGGATAGTCGTAATACTGGCTGTTATACAGGCTGCTGCACGAATCTGGCATGCATTGCCCGGAGCCGCACGACGTCCCGTCCGCCTTGTTCTTGCACGCACCGGCGGAGCACGTCTGACAAGAAGGATCACATTTCGCCGTCGTGTTCCAGTAATAGCAGCGAGAGCTTGACAAGTATGTGCACGTCTGCACGTCGTTCGACGAACACTGCGTATCACCTGCTTTGGAGCACGCGCTCCCGGTCCCCGTCCCGCAATAATTTTTGCAGGAATCATAATA
>DAHXMN010000102.1 GCA_027371725.1 Candidatus Woesearchaeota archaeon
GTCCGGGTGGTCGAAGCAGTACGCGACAAGACCGTTCAGACGGGCTGCGCTGGCGCTGTTCAGGGTGACGAGCACCTTGTAGTAGATGCCCCGCAGCTTGGCGACGTCGGGCCAGAGCAGGTAGTGCGTGATGAGCTGTTTCTGTTCCATCGCCCTGATGCGCTTGATCGCCGCGTCGGCCGAAAGGCCGATTCTCTTCGCGATCTCGACGGCGGGGATGCGCGGGTCCGCGCAGAGCGCGTCGAGGACGAGAGTGTCGGCGTCGTCGAGCGTGATGGGGGCGGGCGCGCCTCCCCAGGCGATCTGCCGCTCGGTGGAGCCGCGCGCGCCGACGAGGTAGTCGCGGTAGAAGTGGTGCGCGTCGATGATCGTCGCGATGTCCTCGTGCTTGATGATCCGCCAGAACCGCGACCGGATGCCGGAGAGGATCCTGTTGAGCTCGATCATGGATCGGAACTTGGTGCCGTAGACGAGCGAGTAGCCGCCGTCGCAGCTCGCCACCCACGCGATGAAGGGGTTGCTCACGAGGTACGCGATGAACGCCTCCTCGTCGGCCTGCGTCGCGTTGTGGAGCTTGACGTAGACCTTGGCGTGCGTGAAGCCGAGCTTCGCCATGTCGACGACGGTCAAGTAGTTCCGGATGAGGCCATCGTTCCGGTAGCGGCGCAGCCGATAGAGGACCGCCTCGCGGGAGAGCGCCGCCTTCTTCGCCACCGCGCTGAGCGGCTGCCGCGCGTTCCTGTCGAGCTCGTAGAGGATGGTCAGGTCCTTCTGGTCGAGCTTCACCGCCATTCCTCATGATAAACTACTTTTTCTTTTAAATCTGTCGGTTTTCATTAAAAATTATCTGAAAATATTAATATATTATATTCATTATATTCACCACTTGTAAATAACAAAAAGAGGTGCTCAAATGACTAGGACGATGCTGGTGATTCCGCCGCTGGTGACCAACAAAGGCGACCTGAAGAAGTCGGCGCAGAACCTCGGCATGCTGTATCTCGGTTCCCATCTGAAGAATGCAGGACATGAGGTCGCGCTGTTGGACGCGACGTTCGAGGGATGGGACAACGTGCGAAAGGAAGGCGCGACGACCACGGAATACGGCCTGAGCGATGAAGCGATCGTCAAGAGAGCAGCAGCGTTCAATCCCGAAGCGATCGGGCTGACGCTGCTCGCGACGGCCAGCTACGAGGCGTTCCGCGAAATGACGAAGCTCCTGAAGGAAGCGTTCCCGTCAACGCCGATCATCGCCGGCGGCGCCCATGCGACCGCGTTGCCGGAGAAGACGCTCCGTGACGCGAAAGGAGCGATCGACTACCTCGTCCTCGGCGAAGGAGAGAGGCCGTTCGGAAAGATTATCGAGAACCTCCGAGCGCCAGAGAAGATCGCGGAGATCGACGGAGTCGCGATGCTCGACGGCGGCCGCTACCGCGCGACACCGAGAGGAGAGCTCATCGGCAATCTCGACAGCGTCGGAGATCTCGCACTGGAATTGTTCGACGGGATTCCGTTCACCAAGGAACCGACCTACGCGGGCTCCGCGGGCGGACGCAAGTACCTGGACGTCATGCTCTCGCGCGGCTGCCCCCTGAACTGCGGGTTCTGCTTCACGCCGCAGATGTGGGAACGCAAGTTCCGGAAGCACAGCCTCGAATGGATCGCGCGGCAGCTCGACCGCGCGCAAACGGCCGGCTACGGGCACATCATCGTCCAGGATGACAATTTCTCCAGAGGGGGAGAGTGGGCAAACGGCGTGATGGAACTGTTCAAGGAGAAAGGGCTCACCTGGGAGAACAACGGCGGCCTCGAGATGGAGCACCTAACGCCGGAACTCGTCGACTACATGGCAGACACGAACTGCACGACGCTCTTCATCCCGCTCAACCTCAGGACGGAGCAGACCGACGCGATTCCGGAGAATATACGCGACCATTACGAGCTCATCCTCCGATCGGCAAAGGCACGAGGGCTCTACGTATACACGTCACACATCATGGGCTTCCCCGAACAGACCGTCGGCGGCATGCGACGCCAGGCAGATTTCGCACGACACCTTGTCGACGAAGGGCTCTCGGACTTCCATGTCCTCTACGCATTCTCCGTCCTGCCGGGAACCCAACGGTTCCACCAGATCATGGAGCCGACCGGAGACGGCGAATATCGCGTCCGGCCGGAGAGCGGCATCGAGTTCGACGGGGGATGGCAGAACTGGGCGAAATACTCCATCAACACGCCGCAGATCGGGACGCCGAACATCTGCATCGACGAGATGAAGCGGCTCTACCCGGCAATGATCCGATACATCAACGGCGCCAAGGCAGACGCCTGGTTCGGCGGACGGGAGTGGCCAAAATGAAACTGAGAACCATGCTCAAGTCGAAGATCCATCGGGCGACCGTGACCGAGGCGAACCTCGAGTATATGGGCTCGATCACGCTTCCGCGGAGATTGATGGCCATGACAGACATCGTGCCCGGCGAACAGATCTTAGTGGTGGACAACACGAACGGCGAGCGCCTCTGGACGTACGCGATAGAAGGCGATGACAAGACGGCCATCTGCATGAATGGGGCCGCGGCACACAAGATAGGGGTGGGGGATCAAGTCATCATCATGGCGTTCAGTCTCACCGACGAAGCAATATCGTCGAAGAACATCCTCGTCGACAGAAAGAACCGTTTCGTGAAGTACTTCGATTACGTCGATGAAGAACAGACGAATTGCATGTTGCGGGAGAGGCCAAAAGAAGAAGCGACAAGGAAGGAGGTGACGGACTGATGGCACGTATCGCGCTTATCGAGCCGAGAGGGAGCAACACGCTCTCCGCGA
>DAHXMN010000103.1 GCA_027371725.1 Candidatus Woesearchaeota archaeon
TCTTCCTTCCGTTCTCTCCCTTCTCCTTCTCGACGATGACGATGCGGGTCATGGCCTTTCAGAACGAGGGCTGATATTAAAAAGTACCAGTAATTATAATTATTTTCTATATAGAAAAAATATTCTCCTTCGTCCTTTTTTCCCTTTTCCTCCTCCTTTTTCGAAAACTATAAATAGTAAAGCATACTTTACGTATAGTTAGCTTTACATCATTCGAGGCGAAACATGGCGTTGGCGAAGAACCTGCTGCGGCAGCACCGGGAAAAGGCGGGGATGAGCCAGGAGCGGCTCGCGGACGCGGTCGGCGTGACCCGCCAGACCGTCATCTCAATCGAGAGCGGCCGATACACGCCCTCGCTCGAGCTCGCGCTCCGGCTCGCCAGGCTCTTCAAGTGCCGGATTGAGGACCTCTTCGGGCTCTAGGCGATCAGAGAGGACGCATAGGCGATCATCATGGAGAAGACCGGACGGAAAGAACGGATCGGCATCGCAGGAGAGAGCCCCGGGCGGAAGGCGTTCTCCTACATCTTCGGGCTTATCGTCATCGTCCTCGGGCTCCTGCTCAACGCGCTCGGCGTCAAGGGGAACGACGCCCCCTCCGGGCTCGGCGGCGTCGGCAACTGGCTGATCATGGTCGGCATCATCGCGATCTTCGCCGCGACGCTCCACGCCTTCGGCATCCTGGGGAAGCGCAAGCAGGTCGACGAGCGCGTCGAGTTCATCTCGGCCCGCGCGTCACGATTCGCGTTCATGGTCTTCCTCCTGATAGCGTTCGCCATCCCGGTCGCGGACGCGATCCACCCCCTGACCGCGTCCTATTTCCAGGTGATGAGCGGCCTCATCTGCGGGATGGTCATCGCGTACGCGCTGGCATACAAGGCGCTCGAACGGCGATACTGAACAGAGACGACTCGTCGAGGTGAAAGAAATGATTGGAAAACCGGAATGGTTCGCGTACAGGATATTCGGCTGGGGACTCCGGCCGAAGACATGGCAGGGCTGGCTCTACATCGCGGTCCTCGCGCTGCTAATCGGCGGCTCGGTCGCCGCCGCGACGGTCTATCCGCCGATGGCCTGGGTCGCGGGCATCGTGCTCGCGCTCTTCCTCATCGACATGCTCCACATCATGCTGCAGCTGCCGAAGGTGAGCGACGAGCGGGAGAACTACCACCAATTACTGATCGAACGGAACTGCTCCTTCGCGGCAATCGCGGCGCTCCTCCTCGTGGCGTTCTACCAGGCGTACCAGCGCCGCGCCCTCTTCGAGACTGCCAGCCTGACTTCTCTGCCGTTCGACTGGTCGATCGCCGTCGTCCTCCTCGCGATGTTCATCGTCAAGGTGGGCTCGACGCTCTACCTGTGGAAACGATAGGCAAGACTCCTTAACATTTTTCCTCTTTTCCGCGCCGCCCCGCCACGCTCCCTCACTGTGCCATCCGAGATGCGGGCACCTTCCCCGGATGGGGCACCCCCCGTACCGGCTCGCCTCTTCGCGGCCGATTCGCCCTCAAGACTCGTGTTCGCAGAACACGCGGATCAGGGATTCGAAGAACGACTGAGGACGTGGGCGGCGCTCCTCACCGACGATGCGGTTCCGTTCCCACCACCTTTTTATAGCGCCCGCCCTTCCTCGGCCGCATGAGGGGGTTTATCGTCGACCGGACGTACCGGATCGTGGAGCGCGAGGGCAAGAAAACAGCGCTCGTCTATCTCTTCGGCCGGCTGGACGACGGCGAGTCGTTCCTCACGATCACCGCGTTCAAGCCGTTCTTCTACATCCGCGAAGCGGACCTGGAGCGCGCGAAGAAGCTCGCGGCGTTCGGGCACGAGACCGTGCAGATGAAGTCGATGGCGGGCGAGCCCGTCGTCAAGGTCGTCCTCGACATCCCGAAGGACGTGCCGATCGTCCGGAAGGCGCTCGAGGAGAGCGGGATCCCGTGCTACGAGGCGGACATCCGGTTCACGCAGCGCTTCCTCATGGAGAGAGGGATCTTTGCGACGCTCGACATCCAGGGCGAGCACAAGAAAGGCCGTTACGTCAGCCGCATCTACGAGGAGCCGGTGCTCACGCCGATCGACTACACGCCGGCGCTCGCAGTCCTGAGCATCGACATCGAGACGAGCATGGACGGCGAATCGCTCTTCGCGGTCAGCCTGGCGCAGCGCGAAGGGAAGACGTATCAGGAACGGACGCTCCTCCTCAAGCCGGAGAAGCCCGTCAAGATGAAGGACGTCGAGCTCTTCGACGACACGAACTCGCTCCTCGCCCGTTTCGCGGCGCTCGTCCAGGAATGGGACCCGGACATCGTCACGGGCTGGAACCTGATCGACTTCGACCTCGCCGACCTGAAACGCCGGTTCGACGCGAACAAGCTGCCCTTCACCCTCGGCCGCGCGGAGTGGCCGTGCACGCTCAAGCTCGAGTCCGCGTTCATGCGCGACTCCTCCGCCGAGTTCCCCGGCCGGATGGTCCTCGACGGCATCCATCTCCTCAAGAGCAGCTTCATCAGCCTGGACGACTACAAGCTCGAGACCGCATCCCAGGAGCTCCTCGGCGAAGGGAAACTGCTCAAAGGCGATGACCGCCACGAGGAGATCGAGCGGCTCTACCGTGAGGACCCGAAACGATTGGTGGAGTACAACCTCAAGGACGCCGTCCTCGTCCTCCGCATCCTCGAGAAGGCGCAGCTCATCGAGCTCACCGCTTTAAGGAGCATGCTCACCGGCCTCACGCTGGAGCGCGTCCGCGGCTCCATCGCCGCGTTCGACAGCGTCTACATCCGCGAGATGAACCGGCGGGGATTCGTCGCCCCTTCCGGGACG
>DAHXMN010000104.1 GCA_027371725.1 Candidatus Woesearchaeota archaeon
AACACGAGGTCTGCGCCGGAACGCTTGAACCTGGCCAACGACTCCTCGAGCTCGCCGAGGGTGTCCGGGGTGACCGTCGCGCTGATGCCGACGATCGTGCGTTTCTTCCCGGCATCCCTGCGTCCGACGATGTGCTCGAGATTCTCCATGACCTCGTCGTAGCGCATGTTCTTGCGCCTGTTCTCGACGTCAGCGGGCGCGCCGACATCGACGGAGATGAGGAGGACGTCCAGCCCGGCGTCGACCGCGGAGCCGATCCCCCGCCGATAGCGTTCCTTGCCTGTTCCTTGGCCGTTCGAGATGGTGTACACGATCTTCCTCGCGCTTCTCGCGTAGCGGATCATGTCGTTGAGATGCGGGTGCATCGTCGGCTCGCCCTGGCCCTGCAGCTGCACGTAGAGCGCGTCAGGATGGTTATCGACGAGCTCCTTGAAGACTTCGAAGCCCATCATCCTCGCGGTCTGCGGATCGTGCTCTTCGCTGAAGAGCGGCGTGACCCCCTCCGTGGTGCGCTTGTTCGCGTGCACGAGGCAATAGTCGCAGCGGAAATTGCATGCGCGGATGACGTCCGCCTGGATGCCGATGGGCGGGTCGCCGGGCTTCCCCAGGAGATAGTTCTTGATGCCCTTCACGTTCCTGAGGGCGGGGTGTTCCCACGCGCGGACCCTGTACAGCAGCCTTGCCGTCTGTGCGACGCTCTTCGCTCTCCTCTTTCCGCGTCCTATCGTCTCTTGCAGGCTCATCTTCGGCACCGTCAGGGCTTATTTTTAATGATATTTTTTTAACCACTTAATTGTAGTAATTTAACGTTCTTCTTATATATATTCTTTTGTTAGAAAATTGTGCAAACAATCAGAAAAACATAAAAATAGTTGAATTAACGTAATCAGATGCTTGACAGGATCGACAGGAAACTCCTCTATCTCCTCGACAGGAACTGCCGGCAAAGCGCCACGCAGCTCGGGAAGGCGCTGCGGATCCATCGCAACGTCGTCCTCTACCGCATGAGGCGGCTCGAAGAGACGGGCGTGATCAGGGGGTATTTCACCGAAGTCGACCTCAAGAAGCTCGGATTCAGCACCTTCCGCCTCTTCTTGCGCCTCGGAGGGCAGACCCCTGCCGACGAGCAGCGGCTCGTCGCGTTCCTCGCGCAGCTTCCGCAGACGATCTGGCTCTTCCAGACGAAAGGCAGATACGACATCGATCTCGTCTATGCCACCCAAGACCAGAAAGGATTCAGCGAGTTCCTGGATGATCTCAACATGCAGTTCAACAGCATCATAGAAGAACGGAGGATCGGGGTCCTCGTGCAGATACACCATTTCACCAAGGACTATCTCGTCGCTGACAGGCGAGCGTCCTCCACGCCGCGCGCGTTCGAAGAGACCGCCTACGCGGTCGACGGACTGGACGAGGAGATGCTCCTGCACCTGGCGGATCACGCCAAGACGCCGTTCGTCGAGCTCGCGCGCTTGACGCAGCGGAGCATCAACACCATCAAGGAGCGCCTGCGCACGCTCGAGAAGAAGAAGGTCATCCTCGCCTACCGGCCCTTCATCGACACGGAGAAGACAGGATACACCTATTACAAACTCCATATGAATCTCCGGAACTACACCCGGCAGGAATACCTGGGCATCACGGCGTTCTTCGCGATGCACCCCGGGACCGTCTATTTCACGAAGTACCTGAACGGGGACGACCTGGAGATAGAGCTGCACCTGAAAGGCGATCAAGAGCTCGAGACGCTCCTCGGGGAGGTGCGCGCGCATTTCGGGAAGGCGATCCGCGAGACGTACGTGCTCGTCTTCGCCAAGGAGCATGTCTTCCGGAACATCCCCGCGACACTCGGCAAGAAGATAGGGGCGGAGCGGAGAGAAGGGGCGTGAACCGATCCCTGGGCAGGAGCCTCGTCAAGGCAGTATCGCGAACGAATCCTCCTGGGGGAGCAAAAACATAAAAAGACGGGCCCCTGCCGGACAGCCCATGGGCATCGCAGACCTCTTCGGACGGAAGGACGCGGAACTGGTCCTCGACATCGCGACCCTCGACCGCTGGCCGGAACGGCTGCTCCGCCACCAGCGCATCCCGGAAGCGATGGCCGCCTGCCTCCGCGAGGTGGAGAAGCGGAAGCAACGCGCGAACGAGCAGAAATCGCGGCTCGCCGACGCGCGTATCCGCAACCGGTTCCCCGAACGCGCGCTTCCGATCTACGACGAGCACCTTCCCGGCCTCGTCAAGGATGTCGAAGGGCTCCTCGCAAAAGCGAATATCATCGACGATGTCTTCCTCGTCGAGGAGCAGGAGCAGGACTTCCGGGAGGCGCTCATCGACTACCGCGAGCTGACCGAGAAGGCGTACTCGGCGCTCCGCGAATTCGCCGGCCAGGAACTGATGGCGCTGAACGAGCGGCTCCGCGACCTCGAGGACGCGATACTGGCGATCACGCCCGCGCTCGAAGAACGGAACTTCCCCGCGATCAAGGAGCTCAAGGAGGCGATCCGCGAGTTCAACGAGAACAAGGAGAAGGAGGCGAAGCTCAAAGAGCTGAAAAAAGATCTCCTGCTCGAGCTGGACAACTACGAATCCCGTCGTCTCAAGATCAAGGAGCGGATCCGCAAGTACACCGAGCAGGCGCGCAATCCCCAGTTCAAGGAGCTCCTCGCCGAGGAGGACGCGCTCGTCCAGCAGCAGGACGACCTCCGCGTGCGCGGCCTCTCCAAGGACGAGGAGGACGCGCTCCTCAAGCCGATCCTGCAGCGCCTCGTCTACATCCAGGCAGCCGCGCAGGGCCCCACGATCAAGCGGAT
>DAHXMN010000105.1 GCA_027371725.1 Candidatus Woesearchaeota archaeon
ATGGACAACCCCGAGGTGGAGCGCGCGGTCTACGCGAAGGTCGAGGAGGCAGTCGACCTCGCGCTTGACGCACTCGACGCAGACAGGATTGTGGGTGATGCGTGGCGGCCGGCCCATGACGAGGTCCGTCAGCACAGCGTAGATCTGGTTCTCGTCCGGCGGGCAGCCGGGGAGCTCGATGTCGACGGGGACGTGCTTGCTGACCGGCGTGGCTTGCAGCGAGTTGAGGTAGTCGACCTTCGCGTAGACCGCGCGCTCCACCTCGGGGTTGTCCATGAAGTTCTTCATGGCGGGGACGCAGCCGTGGACCGCGCACGCGCCGATGCACATCAGGACGTCGCATCTCGACCGTAATTCCTCGGCGCGCTTCTTGTCCTCCTTGCTCGCGACCAGGCCTTCAAGGATGATGACGTCGAAACGCCCTTTGTCGTTCCGCTCCTTGATGAACGGCAAGGCCATCATGTCGACAATCTTGAGGAAGTCGAGGAACTTCTCCTTGGCGAAGAGGATGGTGAGCTGGCAGCCCGCGCAGCCCGTGATGCCGAAGACGCCGACCTTGAGGCGCTGCCCGCGGGCGCGCTTGTCGCGCAGCCGCTGGAGCTTCTCGTCCATCGTGAAGGCGTGGCACATCATGTCCTGGCCGAGCTTGGTCTCCATGTCGTTCAACCCTTCCGTTTCTTGTTCGCGTTACCGGCTTCGAACCGCATCGCGTCCGGCTCCGAAGGGCCTCGTCCCCGCGGGGGGCGACCCCCTCCTCGGCCTTCGCCGGTCTCTTCGCAGCGGTTCGACCTGAGGCCGGTAACGCTCACGTTGTCGCAATAGTTCCTTGTTCTCCTCGTCATGTTCGTGGATTATCCTTTCGCGTCCTTGATCCAGTCCCAGCGGAAGACGGGGCCGTCCTTGCACGTGTACTTTCCCTCGATCATGCAGTGGCCGCACATCCCCGTGGCGCATTTCATGTGGCGCTCGTGGCTGATCCAGATCTGGTCGTCGTGGAAGCCGAGCTTCTGCAGCGACTTGACCGCGCCGAGCATCATCGGCGTCGGCCCGCAGATCAGCGCGACCTTGCCCTTGTTGTCCATACCGCTCTGCTCGATGTATTGCGTCACGAAGCCGGTATTGCCCTTGAAGCCCGCGGGCGGCTGGCTGTACGCATAGACGAACTTGAACGTGCCGTCCTTCTCCCACCTCGACATCTCTTTCGTGAAGATGGACTCCTTCTCCTCGCGGTAGCCGAAGAAGCACGTGACGTCCTTGTAATGGCTGCGGTGCTGGCTCACGTAGTCGAGCACGCCCTTGAGCGGGGCGACGCCGCAGCCGCCGCCGACCAGCACGAGCGAGTCGTTCCGGAAGTAGTGCATCGGGTAGCCGTAGCCGTACGGGCCGCGCAGCAGGACGTGTTCGCCCGGCTTCATCCGGATGACCTCCTGCGTCACCGTGCCCACAGGGTTGACGACGAGGTCGATGTGCTCCTTCGAGTAGGAAGCGATCGAGATCGGGGCTTCGCCGAAGCCGAGCTTCGTCACCTGGAAGAACTGGCCGGGGTCGTAGTCGACGTGCGCCTTGACGCGCAGCAGGATGTGGCGCGAGCCCAGCTTCCGTTTCAGGATGATGGGCGTGCTCACCGGCTCGAGCAGCAGCGTCTCGCCGTGCTCTTTCCGTTCGAGACGGTGCTCGTCGTCGTGGCACGTGCAGTTCGCGCAGTGGCCGGTCATCGCGGCGCCTCCGGCTGAGAAGATTGCGGCCGCTGTCCCGCCGCTTTCGCCTGCGCTTCCGCGTGGATGTCGTTCACGATCTGGACGAAGTCAATCCTCGTCGGGCAGTGCTCGATGCACCGGCCGCAGCCCGTGCACATCGGCGTGCCGAACACCTCGGGATAGTAGACGAGCTTGTGGTAGATGCGGTGCTTGAACCTGGCCGCACGGTCCGGCCGGAAGATGTGGCCGCCCGCGACGCGGGTGAAGTCCTTTGAGTGGCAGCTGTCCCACGTCCGTTTCCGGCTGCCGTGCTCGAGGTCCTCCTTCGTCTCGTCGTAGATGTCGAAGCACATGCACGTCGGGCACATCGTCGTGCAGCGCTGGCAGCTGAGGCACTTCTTGTCGGCAGCTTCCTGCCATTTCGGGTGGTCGAAGTGCTGCCGGATGTCCCTCGTCACGAGCTTCTTGCCGGTCTCGATCTTCGGGATCGGCTCGTGGCGCTCGACGAGCCTGAGCGCTTTCCCGGCAGCGGCCGCTTGCGCTTCCTGGATGAGGGCGGCGCCTTTCGGCGAGCCGACGTCGACGTAGATGCTGCCGACGTCGGGCAGGTCGCGGAGCATCAGGTCGTAATAGTTCGTCAGCTCCATGGAGCCGCAGAAGCAGAATTGACTGGGGGGCGTGTTGCAGTACCAGCCGACCAGCACGACGTGGTCGCGCGCGTTCCTGTAGTGGTCGTCCACGTATTGTCCGCCCAGGAAGAGCGCATCCTGGATCTTCACCGCATTGAGGTCGCAGAGCCGCAGGCCGAAGAGGATGCGCCGCTTCGGGACGAGCTTCCGATCAGTCAGTTTCTGCGTCTCGATGTCGTAGGTAAAAAGTTCTTCGTACGCGGGCATGAAGTACTTCTTCCCGGAGAACTGCGGGTTGACGGAGAAATCAAGGCGTTTCAGGTCATTCTTATCGCGGAGCTCCTCGAAGACGACGACGTTGTCGCTCTTCCTCCTGACGGGGGCGGCGAACGATCCTGTCGCCATCAGGGCTGCGAGGAAGTCCGCCAGCCGTTTCTTCTCTAGGAGATACCCCATCGCCCGCCTCTTTTCGGGC
>DAHXMN010000106.1 GCA_027371725.1 Candidatus Woesearchaeota archaeon
CACGATGGAGATCGGGCTCTACAACTCGTTCCTCCGCCACATGACCGACTACGCGCGCGTCACGCGCGTCGACCCCCGCCTCAAGGAACGCTTCTCGTCGGTGAATGAGCGGTACTTCAACGGCTTCATGACGGTCCCGAACCTCGCCTGGGGAACGCACTCGCTCACGAAACTCGGCCACTACGAGTTCGGCACCGACACAATCATCCTCTCCACCGCGCTGCAGGAGGACGAGGAGATGCTCGATTACGTGCTGTACCACGAGATGCTCCACAAGAAGCACAAGTTCAGCGAACGAGCGGGCGGGTTCACGCGCTCGCACACGAAGACGTTCCGCGACGAGGAGAAGAAATTCCGCATGAATGATGGAAGCGATCCGGAGAAGCGGCTCAACGCGTTCCTGCGCCAGAAACGCCGGGAAGGGTCAGGTCCGGGCCGCAGCGGCACAAGGCCTCCCGGAGATTCCCGCCGCAAGGGCTTCTTCGGGACGCTGTTCGATTATTTCTAGAGCAGCAAGCTTTATAAACCACCGGGGAACCCTCCACCAAAACCATCGTATCGTGAGAGCTATGGGCGAAATCACACTCAAGAGCGTCGGTTCCCTGCAGAAGGGCAACTACATCATCATCGACGATGCGGCGTGCGTCGTCGTCAACACGCAGACGAGCAGGCCGGGCAAGCACGGCCATGCGAAGGTCCGCCTCCAGGCCGTCGGAATCATCGACGACAAGAAGCGTGAGATCGTCATGCCGGGCCATGACAACGTGCAAGTGCCGATCATCGGGAAGAAGAACGCCCAGGTCCTCAGCGTCAGCGGCAACCACGCCAACGTGATGGACATGGAGACGTACGAGACGTTCGACCTCCTCATCCCCGCCGAGCTCCGGGAGAAGGTGAGCGACAGCGACACGGTCATGTACTGGGAGATCCTCAACGACCGGGTCATGAAGCAGATCATGCAGAAAGCCCAATAAAAGGTGTCATAGATGGCGAAATTCCCTGAAGCTGAGGCGCGGTGGTTCCGGAACGTCTTCGTCTGCCGGAACTGCAAGGCGAAGGTCCGCGCCCCGATCCTGAAAGTGCTCGCGGGCAAGATCAGCTGCCGCAAGTGCGGGAGCAAGGTCCTTCGCACCAAGCGGAAGAAGTAGGCGTTTCTGGCCTTCATCCGTAGATGTCTCCCCCCTTCCTTCTCTGCTGGCCGTAGACCCTGTCGACGTAACGGGCGTTCTCCTCGATTTCGTCGAGCATGCTCTGCTTGAAGTAAGAGTTGAGGATGAGCGCCAGCGTCTCGCCCGCGAACAGCGCCAGCGTCGCTCCGACGTCAGCATCGCTTCCCCGCAGTCTTAGGGAGTGCCTCATGCTCACGGCTTCGATGACTCCACCGACGCCGACCCCTATGACGAGCGCGTCGCGCCAACCATGCAGCTCCTTCTTCCTGATCTCTTCGAGGAACTCCGGGAGGCCGTGCGAACGGAGCGCCCGTTCCTCGATCGGCAGCACCTCGCCGAGCATCCCGACGTAACGGTTGTACTCGCTGCGCCGCCGTCCCTTCAAAAACAGCAGGGGACTCCGGCCGCGCATGAGATCCTCAGCCATCTCCTCGAGCGAGCGCTCCTTCCGCATCCCCTCGACGAACGAGTTGCCGTCGTACTCCGCGCTGAAGAGGATGTCGTCGGCATGGCGCGAAAACGTCTCTTCCGGCCGTTCAGACGGCGTTTTCCCCTTCAGCTGCAGGAAGGTCCAACTCTCCTCGAGGTAGAGCTTCAGCTTCGTCAGCCGGCCATAGAGCGTCAGTTGCTCCTGCTTGATCCGCTCGATGGCATCCTCTCGTCCGTTCCCTTCCGGGAAGAGCGCCTCGATACGGTCAGTCTCCATGCTCTCGGGAACGTGTCACGGCTATAAAATCTTTGAGGTTTCGTCCCCGCCGTCGCCCCGCAGAATCAAAAACTTCTTAAAGCCGCATCCGGCTGGCTTGCGGGATGGATGCCGGCCAGTTCCTCACCGCGCTTCTCGCGTACAAGTGGACCATCCTCTTCTACGCCGCGCTGATAGCGGTCATTTACCTCTTCCGCCGCAAGTTCGACTGGCAGGCGAAGTTCATCGGCCTCTACCGCACGAAGGTGGGACTGAAGCTGATGGACGTGATGGGCCGCAAGAAACGGCTGTTCGCCGCGCTCGGCTACATCGGCGTCGTCGTCGGCTTCGCGGGCATGCTCTTCATCACCGTGATGCTCGTCAAGGGGCTGTACGACCTCCTCTTCGTCCCCGGCGCGCCGCCCGTCATCTCGCCCGTCATCCCCGGCGCGCCCGTCCTCGGCACCGGGATCGAGGTGCCCCTCATCATCGGCTGGCTCGCCCTCTTCGCCGTCATCGTGGTGCATGAGTTCAGCCACGGCGTCGTCTCGCGCGCGCACGGCATCCCGGTCAAGAGCTCCGGACTGATGGTTTTCGGCCCCCTCGGCGGCGCGTTCGTCGAGCCGGACGAGGACACCCTCAAGAGGAAGAGCCGGATGAAGCAGCTCAGCGTCTTCGCCGCCGGGCCGTTCAGCAACGTCATCCTCGCCCTCGTCGTCTTGCTCCTCCTCAACTTCGCGCTCACGCCGCTCCTCGGCTCTTTCATCGCCACGAACGGCGTCGTCTTCGGCACGGTCCAGCCCGGCTACCCCGCCGCGGCGGCCGGAGTCCAGCCGAACGTGGTCTACGACCGGCTCGGCAACAGGACCGTCAACACCACCGACGACTTCCTCGCAGGCCTCCAGGGCCTCAAGCCCAACGACACCGTCGAGCTCGGCAGCTCC
>DAHXMN010000107.1 GCA_027371725.1 Candidatus Woesearchaeota archaeon
GATTTCAGCGAAATACATTGTCCACTCGACCATCACCATCGACGGCGTCGTCGACCGTCCGGACGTCATCGGCGCCATCTTCGGCCAGACCGAAGGGCTTCTCGGCGCCGACCTGGAGCTCCGCGAGATCCAACGCTCGGGGCGTATCGGCCGCATCGAGGTCAACGTCACCACGAAGGGCGGCAAGACCGCGGGCGAAATCATCATCCCGAGCAGCCTCGACAAGGCCGAGACCGCCATCGTCGGCGCCGCTCTCGAGATCATCCAGCGCATCGGCCCGTGCAACGCCGCGCTCAAGGTCACGTCCATCGAGGACATCCGGATCAGCAAGCGCAAGTTCGTCATCGAGCGCGCGAAGGAGCTGCTCAAGAACCTCATGGACGGCGTCATGCCCGACTCGCAGGAACTCGCGGACGAGGTCGCGTACAGCGTCCGCGTCATGGAGATTACCGAGTACGGCCGCGAGCGCCTGCCCGCGGGGCCGGCGATCGACGAGAGCGACGAGGTCATCATCGTCGAGGGCCGCGCGGACGTCCTCAACCTGCTCAAGCACGGCTTCAAGAACGCGATCGCGATCAACGGCACCAACGTGCCGCCGAGCATCGCCGATTTGTGCCGGCAGAAGTCCGTCACCGTCTTCGTCGACGGCGACCGCGGCGGCGACCTGATCATCAAGGAGCTGCTCGCCATCGCGGAGGTGGACTTCATCACCAAGGCGCCGGACGGCAAGGAGGTCGAGGAGCTCACCAAGAAGGAGATCCACAAGGCGATCCGCTCCCGCGTCGCCTCCGAGCAGTTCAAGATGGAGAAGGACCCGAATGGCGGCCGCGACGACCGTCAGCGCCGCGACGCTGCGCGCGAGACCGAGCGCCGCGAGCAGCCCGTGTCCGAGCGCCGCGAGGAGCGTGGCCCGCGCGACGACCGCAAGGGTCGCGATGTCCCCCGTGACCTTCCCCGTGACGCTCCCCGCGATGCTGGCCGCGACGAGCGTCCCTCCCGCGACGACCGTCGCGCCCCCCCGTGCACCGGAACGGCGGACCAAGGCCGCCGAAGCGAGCGCGAAGGAGAAGGCCTCGTTCAACGAGATGCTCGAGGACCTGATCGGCACGCGCGGCGCGTACGTCTTGGACAAGGAGCTCAACATCCTCGGCAAGGTGCCGGTGAGCGAGCTCGACGCGACGGTGAAGAGCCTCAAGGGCGGCGTCTACGCGGTCGTCTTCGACGGCGAGGCCGAGAAGAAGCTCGTCGACGTCGCGGAGGAGACGAACATCGCGTTCCTCGTCGCGATGTCCTCCAAGGTGCAGAGCGCCAGCGTCGCCATCCTGACGCCGGAGAGCCTCGAGTAGAGCTCTTTTTTCCCTAATCCTTTTTCCTTATCTTCTTCCGTTTTCTTCGTTCACGTTTTCTTGTTTTATTAGTTCTTTCTGCACGAGATTGCGTCACTCCTCGACCATCTCGAGGCGCTCCAGCGCCTGCCAGTCCTGCACCCGTCCAGACCAGTAGATGAGTGCGAGATCCTCAAGCGCCAGTTCCTTATAGCAATCGTGCTTGAAGACCGTGAACGCTGTAAGCGCGAGCTCTTCCTCGCTGATGCCGAGCCTCGCGGCGGCCTCCTCGAGCCGCATGTACGGATGAAAAAAGAACCCGCAAGCGAGCTGGCCGACACTGAGACGCAACAAGCCCGCTTCGCCATACAGCCGGGCGAGCGCTTCCTGAGAGATGCTCGCCGATCCGACCGCGGGCTCGTTCGCTTCCTCCCCATAAGCGCCGAAATCGATGCTCAGCAGGAGATTGACTGGGGGAAGGGAGGATCGTTCGATTGGGAGCCGCGGGAAGCATTGCTCGAGCTCCTTCGGCCCCATCCTCATCAGTTCATGGAACTGTCCCATGAACATCGGCAGAGGGCGGCGATTTATATCGCTTTCTTTTTCGTCACTGCACAGAGGAGCGGAATGTTCAGGCCTTCTTCGCGGTCCTTGCGATCTCCTTCTCCACGTCGATCGCGACGCCGAACTTCTTGAAGTGGGCGGCGAGGTTCTCCAGGTCGCGTTTCAGCAGCGCCCGCGCGTTCGGCGCCGCCGTCGGCGAGGATTGGCTGAAGTCGATCATCACGGGCTTCTCGCCGTCGTTGAGGACGTTGAAGGCGGAGAGGTCGCCGTGGACGAGGCCGGCCTTCCACAGGGCGCGGATGTCGTCGAGGAGGAGCTGGCAGAACGCCGCGGGGTCCTCGGGCGTCCGGTCCTTGAGCATCGGCGCAGTCTCCCCGGTGGCGGGGTCGCCGACGAGGGACATGACGATGACGTTGCTCTTGAACGCGAGCGGCGTCGGCACCCGGACGGCTTCGCGCGCGAGGAGCAGGTTCCGGTACTCGCGCTGGCACCACGCGAAGACGATGGCGTGCTTGCTCGGTTTCGTGGACATGTAGCGCGGGTCGTGCCGCAGGTACTCGTACATCTTCTTGAAGTTGCAGTTCTCGAGCCGGTAGATCTTGACGATCACCTGCTCCGCCGATTCGGCCTGCCGGCCGGCCGTCGCGGTGAAGATGTTGGCTTCCTTGCCGAGGGCGATGGCGCTCTTCAGCTCGTCGAAGAACCCCTGCGATGCCAAGCGGAAGATCACTTCGCGCGTGAACTCGTCGAAGACGTTCCCGTAGATCTTCCACTCCTCGCGCGACTTCCTGACAGCCATGCCGTCCCGGGTCCCGCCGCGGATTAAATAGTTACCGTTAGGGTTGTCTCGAGTTGTCTCGTCGAAGGCGTTTTCCGAGGGGTTCAAGGAAATTCG
>DAHXMN010000108.1 GCA_027371725.1 Candidatus Woesearchaeota archaeon
GCGCCCGCGGCGGTGGTCGCGGGCGACCCGACCTTCACGGCGAAGACGTTCAAGCTCGTCAACATCAGCTATCCGCTGCCCTACTGCGGCGACGGGTTCTGCGACCAGTTCTTCGAGAACTTCGCCAACTGTCCCTTCGACTGCCAGAACGCCAGCACGAACCAGACGACGAACAGCACGACGAACACGAGCACCAACACGACCTCGAACACCACCAACGGCACGGCCAGCGGCGGTGGCGGGGGAGGAGGAGGCGCAGGCGGAGGAGGCGGAGGAGGAGGGGGCGGAGGAGGCGGAGGGAACCTCGCCGCCCTGCTCGGGCCGCTGCCCACCTCGATCGCGAGCCTCTTCCAGGGCTTGCCGGCGTGCGAGGAGCATTGGGCCTGCTCCGCGTGGACTGACTGCACGCCGCTCGGCCTCCAGAACCGGACGTGCGTCGACCAGAACAACTGCGGCACCACGGACCAGAAGCCGTCGGAGACCCAGGCCTGCGAGTACATCCCGACATGCTTCGACCATATCAAGAACGGCGGCGAGACCGGGGTGGACTGCGGCGGGCCGTGCAAGGCCTGCCCGGGGTGCAGCAACGGACTCAAGGATCCGGGCGAGGACGGCGTCGACTGCGGCGGCACGTGCCGGCCGTGCAACAGCTGCGAGGACGGCGTCCAGGACTGGACCGAGACGGGGGTGGACTGCGGCGGCCTCTACTGCCGGCCGTGCGGTTCCCTGCCAGTCATCCAGTTCCCGCTCCCCGTCTGCCGGAAGGAGATCAGCCCGTTCCGGAACGACCTCATCTTCTTCCTCCTCGTCATGCTCCTCCTCATCTTCGGCAGGATCGGCTACGGCATCCACCAGCTCCGAGAGCTGAGAGAGCGGCGGAAGAAGGAAGGGGCGTTGAAGGAGACTGGGAAGGAAGAGAGAGGGGAAGAGGGGAAGACGGACACCGGCGAAGAGGTGGCGTTCGCCAAGGAGAAGTTCCGGATCAAGCGGTCGGTCTACCTCTTCACCGCGATCGTCGTCGTGCTCACGGCCATCATCTATTTCTACTATTACTACTTCGTCCTCTGCGAGGCCGCGCCCAAGTACCTCTGGTGGCTGCTCGTCCTCCTCGTCGCGCTGCCGCTCGCGGTCCACTTCCTCATCAGGCACTTCGAGTACGACGAGAAGGAGAAGCTCCGCAAGCTGGAGCAGCTCACAGACGAGCATCGGATGCACCTCATCCGGCTCGTCGAGATAGAGAACGGTTCGCTCGCCGCGTTGGAGCGGGAGCTCTCGGACGAGATCCACCAGGCGACCCGCGACCAGGCATTGAACGGACTCCTCACCGACTTCCCCGACCTCGGCCTCGCGTTCCGGAACATGATGGCGCTCTACGACCGCTATCGCGATCGGAAGAACCCGTTCGAGATCGAGAAGGACCTGTGCGACGAGGTCTATCGGCTCGAGACGGACGCGCAGTTCATCGGCCTCGCGAAACGGCATCCCGCCGTCCGGTCGATCTACCAGAAGCTCCGGCTGCTGTACAGCCATTACGAGACGAAGCAGCAGATCTACGACCAGATCGACGCGGAGGACGAGCGGATCGAGAGTGACGTGGCGTCGGTCGGGAAAGGGAAAGGCGAGGGGAATGCCCGAGAAGACGGAAAGAGCGAAGAGGGGAAGAGGGGAACGGATGAAGGGACGGAAAAGGGCGGGGAGGGGAAGAGAGACGGGACGAGCGGGAAGGAGAGCGACGCAGGAGGCGAAGGGAGCGTTCCCGCGAAGTAGCAACGTTTTTAATTGACGGTCCGTTCACCGCCGCATGAGAAGCGTCAAGGCGGAGCAGCGGTCGATACTCTGCAGCATCAGCCCGGTACGGAGGAGCGTTCTCGAGCGGGCGGGCATCGATCTCACGATCCAGGCGCCGGATCTCGTCATGAGCCGGCGAGAAGCGTTGCGGGGCGTTTCCGTGCCGCACGCCCTGCGGAAGACTCTCACCTCGGAGCTGGCGTTCCGGTCGGACGGTCTGGAGAGCCTGTTCGGGAAGGAATACGTCCGCAGGCTCGGGCTGCTCGGGCTCTATCGGACGCAGATACGGGAGCTCTACGCCCAGGAGAAGGTGCTCGCCGCCGCAGACACTGAGTACCGGACAGGGCGATGGTGTGAACGTACATATTTCTCTCCCGAGACGACGCCTGGCTCGCTTCCGCCGCCGGCGACGCTCACTCTCTCGGAGCTGCTCCATCTCAGTCTCGATGCGACGACGTTCCACGGGACATATCATTCGAAGGTGAATCGCGAGAAATACCCTGTCGCTTCGCGCAAGGCGATCGGCCTCGCGGCAGCGTACGTCGATGGTCCGGAGCGGTATCTCCGGGAGTTCCGATGCAGGACCCGGGCGCTCGGATGGGAACGCGAGCAGCAGCGGCTCTATCGGGGGAACGAGGGGATCCTCATCGTTGAGCTGATTGACGGGAGAGTCGAGGGCCGCAGGCCCTGGACGCTGCAGGCCGCATAAGGCGAATAACTAAGCTCACTAAGTTATACACATTTACACTTATTACATTTAGATATTTAAATATTAAAATATTTAATAGTAAAAATATCATTATCATTTAAGTATAAAAACGGAAAAATATTTAAACCGGTTTTCCGAGGAGAGAAGGGTAGGCGCAGGTTCTCTTTCGACTGTGCCCGCACAACGACGACCACAGCAACGACAGCGACGACCGCCTCCGGGCGAACAGGGACATGAAGCGGGTCAACATCCAGCTCTCTGAAGAGCTCCATACGCGAGCCA
>DAHXMN010000109.1 GCA_027371725.1 Candidatus Woesearchaeota archaeon
AAGTTGCCCGTGCCGACGTGCTCGATGATGAAGTTGATCATCACCTTGTACGGGTCGAGCGGGTTCTCGACGAGCGAGGTGACTTGGATCGGCGCGCCGCTGTTCTGCGGGTGCTTCTCCCCGGTGAGGGTGCAGACCTGCGCATCCTGCGCGCTCTCGAGGACGTCGTCCTTGAAGCAGATCGGCGCGGTCGCCTTCGTCTCGTAGTCGTAGCACGTGTCGACGATCAGGCTCTGCACCGTGTTCCCCTCGAGCTTCTCCTGATAGTTGAGCCCGTCGAAGACGACGCTCCGGATCTGGCCGGGGAGGATGGTGCCATCGAAGTTCTTGTGGCTGCCGAGGAGCGGCTCGGTGAGGTCCTGGCTCATCTGCGCCGGCGTCAGGCCGTACGCCCCTGGTCGGATGCCGGAGAGCGAGACCCGCACGAACGGGTTGTCCGTCGTCGGGCCGATGTCCGCCTCGCCGACGTTCTGCAGGGCGACGCCCACGGCGAAGTTCATCTTCCCGTTGTCGTACACCGCCGCCGGAGGCATCCCGTCGATGAGGCCGACGTCGAGACCGACGTTGCCGCCGATGAACGGCACGGTCTTGTCCGGCGTCGCGGGCTGCGAGCTGCATGCGGCGACGAGGAGGATCACTGCGCCGAGCGCGAGTAAAAGTGACGGTCTCATGGATTCAACCTCCTGCTTCGCCCCGTCCATACGGAGGCGTCCTTTTTAAGTTTAATCTTCCTTCTCTTTTCCGGTCCCTTCAGGGCTCTTCCCCGGCCGCTCACGTGACCCGCTTCACCGGGACGATCGTGTCATACGTCTTCGAGTAGCCGTACCAGAGCTCGATGACGAGCGGCGTCTGGTAGGCGCTGCCGACGTCGGCGAACTGGATGGGGTAGGTGCACGTGAAGCTCGCCTGGCCGTTCTGCAGGCGGATGTAGGTGCTCGGCGTGCAGGTCAGCATCTGCTGGCCGATGCGCACCTCGCCGATCCAGAGCGCGTTCTGGTCGCTCGACTGCGCGCCGCCGGGATAGTACGGGCTGCACTTCTCCAGGCTGCCCGGGTCGAAGACCGTGCCGCCGCCGACGTTGCTGACGGTGACGTGGAAGACGGCGGTGCGGGGCGTGTTCTCCTGCGTCACGCTGGTAATCGCGACCGGCGCGCCTTCGCCGCCGCTCCACGTCGCGGTCTGCGGCGTGCAGACCTTCCGGTTCTCGCTGTACGGCTGCGGGTCGATGCAGACCATCGGCGCGGCGAACGTCGTGTACATGTAGCAGGTCGTCAGCAGGAAGTGCTGCGGGATCTGGTCCGCGCCCTGCGGCCACTGGTCGAGGTGCGCGTGGTACTGGATGTTCGCGATCTCGCCGCCAGGGTACTCGTACGTGTTCCCCGCGAGCAGGAACTCCTGGCCGAGGTACTGCTGGAAGCTGAGCCCCGCGAGGAGCGCGATGAGGAGCAGCCCGTGCTCGCGCTGGTCGAAGCTGATCGTCTTGTCGTCCAGCGTGAAGCTGACCTGGCCGCCCGTGTTCGTCTTCTGGTAGTTGAAGATCATCTTGCTCAGCGGATTGTCGCTGCTGAACCACGTCTGCCCGCGTACCATGATCGACTGGAGCCAGTTGTCCTCGTTCCCGCTCCAGGCGAAATTCTGGCCGCATTGCATCGTCATGCCGAACTGGTTGAGGCTGTAGTCGCCGAGCCGGAGGGTGCACGCCCCGGGGTAGGAATTCGCGATGGGGATCTCGTCGATCTTGATGAGGTTCGGGTCGTAGCCGGAGATGAAGACCGCGCCGCGGCTGTAGCTGCCGCCGAGGTTGCTCACCTCGACGTCGATCGGGATGTCGTTCGCGCTGCTTCCCGGCGCGTTGCCGTAGTAGTAGAGCGTCGGCGGAAGCTGGTCGAACCGCGCCTCGACGCCCTGCGTCCCCTGGTAGTATTTCTGCTGCGCGGGGTTGAAGTACTGATTCGTGTTCCCGCCGATGGAGAAGCCGGCGCACCCTCCGAGGAGCAGGAGCGCGGCCAGCGCAAGGCCGAGAATGGTTCCGGTACGCCTCTTCATGTCCTTCTCCCCATCTCCGTGATTTTTAAACTTTGTCGTCGTTCTCCTCTCAGGAGGTCCGCCCCTCACCTGCCCGGGACGCAGCAGTAGTTCGTCCCCGGGCACCAGCTCTGCCCGTAGACGCAGTTCCCGTTCGCGACCTTCTGGAGGCACTCCTGCTCGCCGCACGAGCAGCTGAACTGCGCCGTGCCGTTCGCGCCGGACGGCCACCCGTCGCACCCCGCGGCGCCGTGGTTCTGGCTGCAGTACTCGCACCGCGTCTGGCCGTCGATGAAGCCGGGGTTCTGGTCGCGCTCCGGGAAGGTGTAGCCGCTCGCGTTGAGCGCGGGCGACGTCCGCACGATCGTCACGTCCTTGGTGATCGCGGTCCGGTAGAGATAGGCGAGCTGCACCGTGAACGTCGCGAGGTAGTTCGGCGTGTAGAGCTGTTGCCGCGCCGAGGCGGGGAGCACGCAGGTCGTGAATCCCTCGCCGTCGCGCACCAGGACCGGGTCCGGGTTGCAGTCGAGCTGGAGCGTGCTCAGCGTCGCGTTAATCCGCACGCCGACCGGGGTGCCGGCGGGCGCCTGGAGGCTGCACGCCTTCGCCGCGTCCGCCTCGCTCTCCGGCAGCGGGAGGATCGTCCCGTCGCCGACGTTCTTGATGTGGATGACGAAGACGGGCTGACGCTCGCCTTCGCCGCGAACTCGCCGAGCCAGGTCTACGAG
>DAHXMN010000010.1 GCA_027371725.1 Candidatus Woesearchaeota archaeon
CAGTTCCATAACCTGCACGAGCGCCTCAAGGCGGGCGCAGTGCCTGAAGGCAAGAAGCGAGGTTGAGACTCATGGCGAGAAATGGTCAAGCGGCACTCGAGTTCCTGACGACATACGGCTGGGCGTTCCTGGTCATCATCGTGATGATCGGCGCGCTCGCCTACTTCGGCATCCTCAACCCGAGCAGGTTCCTCCCGGACCGGTGCACCTTCCCGACCGAGGTGCCGTGCCGCGACTCGCAGATAACGATGGACGGCGCGGGGAATGTCAACGTCTCCTTCGTCTTGGCGGACAACCTCGGCAACTCGATCCACATCGGAGCGTTCAACGCCACGTTCGTGGACGACAACACGCCGTCCAACGCCTGCACTTCCGACAAGACCGACGTCGACGCCAGCCAGACCGTGACGATCAGCTGCGTGTTCCCGAACACCATCAGTTCACGGGTGAGCAAGGGGTCAAAGGCGAAGTTCTCCGTCACCGGCGTCTACAACGTGACGAGCGGCGTCTTCCAGAAGACCGTCGACGGCGACGTCTACGGCACCGTCCAGTCGTCGTAGACCGGTGAGCCCGATGGCGCACCGGAACGGACAGGCGGCGCTGGAGTACATCGTCACGTACGGCTGGGCCTTCATCCTCATCCTCGTCGCGTTCGGCGCCCTCGCGTACTTCGGCGTCCTGAGCCCGAACCGGTGGCTGCCGGACAAGTGCGACCTCGGCGCCCAGCTCGAATGCCAGGACTACCAGGTCGTCGCCGGTCCACCTTCGACCGTCTCCCTCTATGTCCGGAACAGCTTCGGCAAGGACATCCTCATCACCAACGCGACGACCGTCCTCGACAACGGGACCGAGGCGGGCTCGCTCGAGACGATCACTCAGATCCCGGCGGGCAACGTGACGAGCATCACGATCGGGGATCTCGACTCCCTGGGCATCGTCAAGGGCCAGAAGCGGCAATTCATCATCCGCGTCCAGTTCTCGAAGGATGCCGTTGGCAGCCCGACCCACTGGCTCTCCGGCACCCTCTTCGCGACCGCGCAGTAGCCTCGTCCTTCGCGTCGTCCCGTTCTTCTCTTCCCTCGCCCCGTTGAAAGTGGAGGTCACCGTCCTCAGTCGCTGATGCTCCTGATCCTCCGCTTCTTCGAACCGGAGTCTCAGGTCGAACCTCCTTCCGGGCGAGAAGCGGGCGCGTCGCGGGGGGACGCCCCATCCGGGGACGCAGCGCCTACGAGGGAAGAAGCGGGAGGTTCGAAGACGGCGACCCGAGCGAAAGCGAGATTTTCAACGCAGCCGCCCGAGCGGAAAAATTTAAATACTCTCCTCGTCGGGAACGGCCTCATGGGTGGGCAGAAAGGACAGGTGGCGCTCTACGTCATGATAGGGCTCGTCGTCCTCATCATCGTCGTCCTTGCCTTCTACCTCGTCAGCCTCAAGAAGACGGAGACGCAGACGAGCGGCAGCCAGCAAGCGCTCCTCCAGAACGACCCGCAGCTCGCCGCCGAGATCCAGCGCATGCAGCAACGCGTCGACGACTGCCTCGGACAGAAAGCGGCGGACGCGCTGCAGGAGTATCAGGACGCGGCCATCCCGGTCACGACGCAGGCGGACGCGGAACAGATGCTCGCGGACGATATCGCGGCGAAGTTCCCGGGCTGCTTCTACCAGTTCAACACGGAAGGGAAGCTCCAGATCACCGACGACGGCGCGCCGAGCGTCACCGCGACGCTCTCCGACGACAAGCTGCTCGTCACCGCCACCTACGTCGCGCAAGGGACCTACAACGGGAAGACCTATATGCTGAAGGACTACACCGGCAGCGCGCCGAGCAGCCTCAAGCCGATGATCGACCGTGCGCTCAGCATCAAGCAGGCGCTCAGCGGCGCGACGGCCGGCGGGACGTTCACCCCTGACAGCAGGTTCATCGACCCGACGGACTGCACCGTCGACCTCTACGCGTACGAAGACCAAGGCATCTACTCGGACCTCAACATTAACGATGACGGGACGATGACCGCGTACTTCTACGACTACAACGACTACCTGCAAGGGCTGACGGACACGCCGCCGAAACCGATCGTCGTCGACCTGCCGCCCTGCACGCCGACAGCGGAGGCGCCCTGATGCGCAAGCTCGCGCTCCTCCTCCTGGCGCTCCTCGTCGTCCCGCTGGCGACCGCCACGCTGGGAGGGAAAGACTATCCGAGACCGGACCTCGTGTTCACGGTCGATGGCGGGACGAGCACGTCCCCCGGGACGATGACCGTTGTCGCCGACCAGATTCCGGACGGAGACGTCAAAAACGTCCGGTCAATCGCTCAGGACGCCTATGCGAAAGGGGCGGAGTTCCTCTTCCAGACCTGCTACCGGCAAGGGGTCCTCGAGGTCACCTACAAGGACACGGCAAAGGGGGTGAAGACGTTCCTTGTCCTCTACTGCCCGAGCAACGACAAGATCCGGCTCTCTCCGACCACGGGACCGAGCTATCAGGTGCTCCACCGGGACGTACAGTATGACTACGGTTACACGTCGATTGCGTCACCGGCCGCCGGAACGCCGACCGCGCCAGGCACCACCGCCTCGACGACCACTAACCCGGACGCGCTCCTCCTCGGCATGTTCGAGTACTACCTGAACGCGGGAAACACGAGCGTCCAGACGATAGAGATGAAGAGCAACGAGGCGCTGTTGCTCCCTCCACAGACCGACCCCGTCAGCGGGGCAATCACCTCGTTCCAAGCGGGCTTTGTCCTAAGTGGTAGAGGAACGACGAGATACAACATCACGAGTGCAGGACCAGACGGTATCTTCATCCAGAACACCGTGACGCGCACGACGACGGTCGTCATGCCCGAGGCCGAAGCGCCGCTCGCGACGATCGCTCCGACATACACTTTCCAGTCCAACTCAGGCGCTTCGAGCTATCAACTCAACCCACGAACGACCGCACTTCTCTACACATGGGACACATTAGAACTCGTCAACGATCAAGGAGAACCGATGACGACGAGCACAAAAACGCCGGGCGCGGACATCTGCGACAAGAAGTTTGATCCCGCTGACCTTTATCTGAAGGTGGACTGCGGGGCATTCGATAACTCTGCTTGCGACAGCAACACACGGATGAAAGTGGCGACCGTCTCCCCAGCAACAGGAACGGATGGGTCAGAGTATTACACCGTCGGGTACCTCAACCCAGACAATGCGCAGCAGTTCATCAACGTCTACTGCAACGCGCCGACATCCACACAGCAAGGAGGAGCGCCCGCCACCTCTACGGGAACGCCGCCAGCCACCTTAAGCGCGTCGCCGCAATGCAACTCAGTGAGCACACTCACGCTTCCGAAAACTTCACCGACCTGCACAGCAGGGAGTCAATGCAAAATCACCTTCGACGTAAAGAAGAAAAATGAATCGAATCCTCCGCCCGATTACTGTCTCATCGGATTCATCCAGTCCGGCAACCTGCTGAAAGACAGAAAAGGGAAGGCGATGAGGTGGATATATCCGTGCAGCCAACTCTCAAACAAGCAGATTACAGTAATTCTTCCCGGAGATGCACAGAACCCGAAGGTTTACCTCTTCCCCATCCAGAACAACGCAGTGACGACGTATCTCAATGAACACCCGTCAATCAAAGAAACGTTTGAGAGAGACACCAAGGGCGATGACGGTTATCAAACGCCGGACATGCTTCTGGACCGTTCAGGCACGCCCCGGGACCAATGCACCACCGGGAACGGCGGCAATTCAACAATCATAACCACCCATGCAGCGGCACCGCCCGGTGGAAAACCGTCGCAGGCCGTGCAAACAGCGTTGTTGGGCATGAACCCCATCAACGTCGACTTCACCAAGTTCACCGACAACGTCTTCCAGATCAACGATACGAAGGGCGATCCATCGGGTTTCGTGCTGGATAACCTCACAGCAGAGATAGCGGCGCTTCCTCCCGGCATGTCAGGGTACCTTAGCGATTATTTCTCTAAGCAATTCACTCTTCTCAACAACTATCCAGTATCGGAAACGAAGAACTGGGCGTATGCAAACACAAGCCCATCTTCATCGCCGATAAATATACTCAACCAAGTAAAGAAATTCGACGTCTATTGCCTCCGCAGGAACATAACGGCAGACAATACGCCCTACAATAGTTCGCTCGGCACGTGCGGCGCGTACGTCTTCTTCCCGCAGGGAAAGACGGGGACGATCACGATTTATACGAAACCGAGCGTCAACCCGAACAAGGAGACCGTCCTCTCCCTCTCGGTGACTGGCGCCAGCCGCATCATGACGCAGCACCTCAATTACAACGAGAAACCCGACACGCTCCAATATGGATTCTGGACGACGACGATTCCCGGGAATGGAGAATCGGTCACGATCTCTCTCGGATATCCGACAATCCCAACAGGAGGAGCTCCAGTAGGCACTGACCTCTCGCATCCCGTCTATGACTGCGCCGCCGGCAACATCAGCGAGCTGAGCGCGGACTTCCGCGAGAGCCAGGACTCGGCCATCAGCAGCAAGCTCCAGCCGACGCGCGCATTCATCTCTTCGAACAAGGACTTCGCCTACTGCAGCGCAGCGGGAGAGATCAACGAACTGTTCCCCGGCATGACCCAGGCATACGTCGACGGGACGAGCTTCGTCTCGAACACGACGCTGACAGTCAACATCATTGAGTCGCAGTTCCAGAACAACAACATAAGAGAATTGTCCACCAATTATCCGTTTAGTATCCAGGGCAAGAATGTAGACGGAACGACAAAACAGATATTCCGTGCGACAGACGTCGCATCCAATATCATTCATGACGAGACATTCGCGTCTCAGATCACACTCGAACGACCAAACGGCGCGTTCTCCCAAGAGTACACCACGTCATATAACAAAGATGAGAACAAGTTCTCAGTAAAGTATAATCAATCAAAGTTCAATCAATTAAAGTGGACTGTTAGGCTTCAGACAAAAGCCAACAAGTTTGTTCCTGGAACATTCGACGCGGCGTACCCGGACGGCGATTTAAGACTCACATTCGCTCCAGAAATTAGCCAAACGGGAACGGCCATAGTAAGCAGCTATTTAGGCACCTATCGTCGCGTGAACATTATTACCCGACCAACAACAGCAAGCCCAACTACAACCGCCACACAACCAGCCCAACAAGCAACAGGCCGTGTTGTCGCACTCACCGGCTTCGCGGTCCAGAGCCAGACGGCGGCGAACGGCGTGACGACGCTGTTCGAGAGCGACAAGCCGGATCTGTCGCCGGGACGGGTCATGGCAAAAGCATCGCAGAACAGACAAGAAGCTCTTGACAAGATACTCCGACAACCGCTCGTGTTCGCAGAATACGTCACGGACAAGACTCCGGACGATCTCAACCTCTCGACGCTGTTCGGCGAACCCGTGAACATCATGGCCAAGACGCAAGCAACGCTCACCTGGAAGAAAGACGTCGACGAGCTCGGAACAGCAACCTATGGCAACACGCTCTGGGACCTCGTAGAGATAGTCTATGACGGACAGCTGCCCAACAACCAGAACCACTATATTCTCGTCATGAAGCCCGCAGGTCCAGTGCCGAGCACGACGGCGCCTTCGGGAAGCGCCCCTCCCGCGCAACAGCCAGCCGTCCCCTCTCAAGCGCCAGAGGACAAGTACTGCGCGATCAACATCCAAGGGGATTGCTACAGCCTGAACGTCATGGGGTGCGGCGATTGCGGCACGAAGCCGGTGCAGGTCAAGGATACCAGCGGCAAGATAATCCAGGCGTGCCGCTGCCAGTTGACAATCTAAGGTCTTTCTATGAACTTGTCCAGCAATCCTTGAGAGACATAGCCGGAAGATTGCCGGTCGACCGTGCCGTCCTCCGCGCAGAGATGAGCAGGGACGGCAGTAAGGTCAAAGCCATACTCGCTCGCCAGGCGCTTCGCGGCGCGAACCTCTTCGGGCGTACGGAGATCTTCATCATAGAAACTCACGTCAGTGCGGCCTTTCTTCCGCTCGAGTATATCCGCTGAGAAATCCTTGCAGAGGCCGCAGCCGTCCTGGGAGAACTGGACGATGACCCTGCGATTCGACGAGAGCTCTCTTTGCACCCGATACTCCAAGCTCTGACGGCCGGAGTCAAGCATGCTGGGTGCAGCGGCGCCGATAATACCGAACGCGAGGATGCGCAGATAGTGCCCCATATCCGTCGGGGAATGTCAAGTTAATTTATAAATATTCCTATTTTTACCACTATTAAGTAATCTATCTATTGCCGGGATGACGAAGAGCACGGAGAACAACTCACAGCAGGAAGTACCCCGTCACCGGCAGCAATAAGCAGCCCATCGCGTGGACGCGCGCGGTCTTGACGGCGGCGGGGATCAGGCCGACGGCCGTCGACGTCGCGAGGATCAAGAGCCCGATCCAGCCGGAGAGGAACGGGGTCAGAAGGACTATGAAGAGGATGATCCCGAGCACCAGCGCCCGGTAATTGACGAGGGAGACGAGCCGGCAGAAGATCCGCGCGAACCACAGGGTCAGGATCAGCGCGAACCCGGCGGCGAGGACCGTGACGGCGAGGAAGACCAGGATGTGGCCGAGCGTGATGCCCGTCAGGAGCTGCTGCACGGCGATGATGCTCCCGTTCCGGGCCTTGTCGAGGACGAGCAATGCGGCGAGAGAGAGGACGAAGTTCACCGTGTTGATGCTGCCCTGCAAGAGCATGTAGCCATGGTCCCCGAGGTCCTTGAAGACCTGCAAGGAGAGCACGGCGGCCATGGAGGGCCCGACGCCAGGCAGCATCGCGGTCAAGAACCCGGAGACCTGGCCCGCGAAGAGCGCCCTGGCCGCGACCCGCGTCTTGACCTTCACCTCGGGAGAGAGCACCTGCGCCGGCATCCTGTTCGTCTCGTTCAGGCTGAAGAGGAGCGTCGCGACGCCGAAGAGCCCGGAGAGGAGCGGGAACAGGGGGTTCTTCAGCCCGGGGATGTTCAGGACGATGAGGCCGAGCGCCCCCGAGAGGAGGAAGACGAGCGCCGCCCACCAGCGGAGCCGGTCGCGCAGCACCATGTAGAGGATGATCGCGAGCAAGAGCCACCCCATGACCGCCTGGAAGAACGGATAGACGAGGCCGATGACGAGGACGAAGAAGGGGAAGAAGGCGACGCTCAGGACGACCGCGACGAGCGACCCGATGACGGAGAGCTTCACCGCCATGAGCCCCCACCCCTTCAGCAGGTAGCGGTGGCCGGGCAGCACGCCCAGAGCGGTCGCGTCGTCCGGCGCGCCCAGGAATATCGACGGGATCGTGTCCAGGAAGGTGTGCGTCACGCTCATGCTGATGATGAAGCAGGCCAGTCCGAGCAGGGGGAAGTGCTCGAGCAGCGCGGGCGCCAACGCCACGACCAGGACCGAGACGAGGTTGATGTGCACGCCCGGCGTCAGGCCCGTCACGATGCCCGCGGCGATGCCGGCGAGGATGGCGATGAGGATGAGGAGGAAAGCCATCCGGCCGCTGAACGCGGCGGGCTTAATCTCTGTTCTCCTACGTTCAACGGACCCTGTCCGGAAGACGGCTGTTTTTTCCGGAAACAGGTTTTCCGGTGCGGCGCAGGCTGCTCGGAGGACCGCGCCAGCCTCGTGCGGCGCTCCTCCCCGTAGGGGGCGACCCCCCGCTCGCGCTCAACTGTTTCCATCGCCGGCCTCGCCCTTTGGCCGGCGCCGCACCTAGTCGAGATAAAAAATAAAAAAAAGAAGAACGAAGAAAGAAGAGACGTAAGAAAAGACGTCCCTCGTCGAAAGATTTATCAAACCGGACCGTTCTGCAGGCAGGATGGCGCGAATCATGTACGGCGTGTCGGGGATGGGACGGGGACACGCGTCCCGCTCGAAAGTGCTGATCGACCGCCTCCTCACGGCAGGGCACGAGGTGCGGATCCTCACGTCGGGCACAGGCACGACGTACCTCAAGGAGTTCTACCCGGACAAGGTGACCGACATCCTCGGGCTCACCTTCTCCATCGACGAGGAAGGCATCGGCATCTGGCGCACGCTCCGCAAGAACTTCAAGGAAGGCGACCGGCTCTACCCGACGATGAAGGAGATACAGCGGGCGTTCAAGGAGTTCCGGCCGGACCTCACCATCACGGACTTCGAGCCGTTCACGCCCTTCGTCAGCCGGCTGCACCGAGTCCCCTTCATCAGCGTCGACAACATCCACATCCTCACCGCCGGGAAGCTCAGCACGCCGAAAGCGTGGAGGAAGGACCGCCTCATCGCGAACGCCGTCGTCAGGGGGGTGTACACGCTGCCCCGCAGGTACGTCATCAGCAGCTTCTTCTTCCCCGAGCTGAAGAAAGGACAGACGCGCACCGCGCTCGTCGGCCCGCTCCTCAGGGAGGAAGCCCTCCGGCAGCAGCCGAAGAACAACGGCCACCTCCTCCTCTACGCACCGTCGGAGACGAGCGGCAGGGTCATCCTCGATCTCGTCCGCCAGGCGAAGAAGAAGGCGATCGCGTACGGCTTCCCGGAACGCGGCGAACAGGACGGCATCACATTCAGGGAGCCCTGCACGGAGACCTTCCTGGAAGACCTCGCCTCCTGCTCCGCAGTCATCACCGGCGGCGGCCACTCCCTCATCAGCGAAGCCCTGTACCTCGGCAAGCCGGTCTACAGCGTCCCGATCAAGGGGCAGTTCGAGCAGATGCTCAACGGCCACGAGCTCCAGAAGCTCGGCTACGGCCTCTACGACCTCGACCCGACGAAACGGCGGCTCATCCGCTTCCTGAAGGGTATCGAGCGTTTCCGGACGAGGATCAAGGACGACCAGAAGAAGTGCCCGGAACGCTTCCGAGGCAACGAGGACGCCTTCCGGATCATCGACGAGGAGATCGCCGAGGCAACCGGAAAAGCGTAGAACGAGGAGAGAACCGGCTCACTTCGCCGTCGTCAGCCTGCTCACCACCAGTTCCGGCGAACCCTCGTAGAGCTGCACCTGCCCCTCGACGTCCACTTTCTCCCCGGCACTCAGGTTGACCTCATCGAACACGACGGCGGTCCGCGTCACCGGCTCCGACAAGGTGAGCAGCGTCACGGTGCCGTTCCCCGCCCGCCGCACGGCCGAGACGGTCGCAATCACCCGGACGGTCTCGTCCTGGTGCGCCCCGCTCACGACCGAAAGGTCCTGCACCGGCAGCTCGGCGAAGAGGAGCACGACGTAGAGCGCAGCGATCCCTAGCACCGCGCACCCGAGGCCGAGCCAGAGGAGCAACCGTTCGGAAAGCATGGGCGGAGCAGGGAGCGGGAAGTGTTCTTAACCCCTCCCGAGGAGAAGACGGAGGTCCTCCGGAAAAGACCGGAAGAGGACGCAAAAGAGAGGCGACACATCAAAGAGAAGGGTTGCCGGGCTTACGGCGAGCCGCAGCAATCCGCACAACGATAGAGTCCCGGGGGATGCCCCTCGGGGCTGGGACGGGAGAAGCGAAAAGTTACGCAATGCGGCGAGAGCCCGGCAACCCGGCGGAACAGTGTTTTCAAGGTTTTTCAAGGTAGAACCATGAAGCAGAATATTTAAAAACCTCCAGCAGTTCTGCCGACAAGGAAGGGAAAAGGACGAAAAACATGGCGGCCACCAAGGAGCGGGAGACGAACCCGAAGGCGGCAGCGACAGCCAGCGGACGCGCCGCGAAAAAGGCCGCAACTGCGGGCACAAAGGCCACCGCCAAGCTGACCAAACAACAGAAGCGCGACGGCTTCACGTTCTCGACCACGAAGGAGATCGAGGTCCCGACGCGGATCATCGATCAGGTCGTCGGCCAGGAGGAAGCGGTCAACATCATCCGGAAAGCCAGCAAGCAGCGCAGGCACGTCCTCCTCATCGGAGAGCCGGGCACGGGCAAGTCGATGCTCGGACTCGCGCTCGCGGAGCTCCTCCCCAAGGAGAAGCTCGTCGACATC
The DNA here is from genome assembly GCA_027371725.1 of Candidatus Woesearchaeota archaeon. Classification (GTDB taxonomy): domain Archaea; phylum Nanobdellota; class Nanobdellia; order Woesearchaeales; family UBA525; genus UBA153. Next base: position 9,948 of record DAHXMN010000010.1, read on the forward strand.
CTCGCCTTCGCGAACCTGAACGACGAGAACCAGCCGCTCATCCGCACCGTCAAGGCGGGCGAAGGCCGCGAGATCTCGCTCCGCGCCCGACTCGAGAATGTCGGCATGTTCAAGAACCAGAACATCCTCATGCTCGTCATCGCGATCATCGCGATGCTCATCCCGTGGTGGATCTTCTCCAAGTACACCACGGACTACAACAGCACCGTCGGCGCGATCATGTTCGTCGCGTTCTTCCTCGGCGGCCTCTTCTTCCTGGCGGCGTTCATCACGAGCGCCAACCTGAACAAGAAGGCGGGCGGCCAGGCGAAAGGCAGCCCGCCGAAGATGATCGTGGACAACTTCAACCGGACGGAGGCGCCGTTCTACGACGCCACTGGCGCGCACGCCGGCGCGCTCCTCGGCGACGTGCTCCACGACCCGTTCCAGTCCGGCGGCCTCGGGACCCCCGCGAATGAGCGCGTCGTCGCCGGCATGATCCACAAGGCGCACATGGGCGTCCTCTTCGTCGACGAGATCGCGACGCTCCAGCCGCACACGCAGCAGGAGCTCCTCACAGCCCTGCAGGAGGGCAAGTACGCGATCACCGGCCAGTCCGAACGCTCGGCAGGAGCGATGGTCCGCACCGAGCCGGTGCCGTGCAGCTTCATCCTCATCGCCGCAGGGAACATCGAGACGATCAAGGAGATGCACCCCGCGCTCAGGAGCAGGATCAGGGGCTACGGCTACGAGGTCTACATGCAGGAGACGATGTCCGACACGCCCGAGAACAGGATGAAGATCGCTCGGTTCGTCACCCAGGAAATCACCAAGGACGGCAAGATCCCGCACTTCACCAGGGAAGCGGTCGAAGCCATCATCGAGGAAGCGAGGAAGCGCGCCAACCGGAAACAACGGCTCACCCTCCGCTTCCGGGAGCTCGGCGGCATCGTCCGCGCGGCCGGCGACATCGCCCGCGAAGAGGAGGCGGAACTCGTCACGCCGAAGCACGTCGAACGCGCAAAAGCCCTCGCCAGGAGCCTCGAGCAGCAGATCGCCGACAAGTTCATCGAACAGAAGCGCGAGTACAACGTCATCGTCACCACGGGGAAGAAGGTCGGCCGCGTCAACGGGCTGGCGGTCATGGGCTCGGGCAGCACGTACAGCGGCATCATCCTCCCCATCGAGAGCCAAGTCACCCCGGGAGGCAAGGAGAGCCAGATCATCGCGACCGGCAAGCTGGGCGACATCGCCAAGGAAGCGGTCACCAACGTGAGCGCCATCATCAAGAAGATCTTCGGCGAAGACCTGCAAGGGAAGCACGACATCTACATCCAGTTCCTCCAGACCTACGAAGGCGTCGAAGGCGACTCCGCCTCGATCGCGGTCGCCACGACCATCATCAGCGCGCTGAACGACGTGCCGATCAAGCAGAACTACGCGATGACCGGCAGCCTCAGCGTCCGCGGAGAAGTCCTCCCGGTCGGCGGCGTCACCGCCAAGGTGGAAGCGGCCATCGAGGCAGGCATCGAGCACGTCATCGTCCCGAAAGCCAACCTGAAAGACATCGTCCTCAATGAAGAGAAGCTGAAACACATCCACATCATCCCCGTCGAACGGATCAGCGAGGTCCTCGCGGAAGCCCTCGACTGGAAAGGCAAGGAAGAGATCCTCGTCCGCATCAAGAAGCTCGGATAGAGAGCAAGAAAGACGATGTTTCTCAGAGCAGTTCTTTTTACAGACAGCATCATCGCCACCGCCTTCAGGCGAAGCGCTGCAGCGAAGGACACGGAAGCATGCGGAAGGGGTAGTCCCTTACGGGGAGGCGCCGCACCTCGGAGAACGAAGCGGAGAGCGAAGAGGCGCGGCGATGATGCCTACCGCCACGTCACGTCCACGTCGTCCGTCCGCTCGTACGGCAGGATCTGGAGCGTCGACGGATCGTCAGAGACGCCGCCCTTGACGTGCATCAGCCAGCCGGTCCAGGCGATCATCGCCGCGTTGTCGACGAGGAATTCCTTGGCGGGGACATGACAAGCGGCGCCGCGCGCCGCGCACATGAGACGGCACATCTCCTGCAGGCGCTTGTTGCACGCGACGCCGCCGCCGAGCACCAGCTCCTGCTTGTCGCAGTGCGCCATCGCCCGCTCCGCCACTTCGACGAGCATCGCGAAGACCGTCTCCTGGACGGAGAACGCAACATCCTCATTCCGCTCCTTCCCGATGACTTTCCGTTCGAGGTGCGTCAGGATGCCGGAGAACGCGACATCCATCCCCTTCACGCTGTACGGGAGCGGGATATACTTCTTCCCGTCGAGAGCGAGACGTTCTATTTTAGGGCCGCCCGGAAACCCCAACTCCAGATCCCGCGCGAACGTATCTAAGAAATTCCCTATTCCCGTATCGAGAGTCTCCCCGAAGATACGGTACTTGCCGCCGTCGTACGCGATCACCTGCGTGTTCGCGCCCGAGCAATAGAGCAGAACAGGATCGGTAGCGTCGGTAACCAATGACGCGACCTCTAAATGAGCAATACAATGATTGACCCCGACCAATGGTTTCTTGTGGATTAAAGATAAACTCCTGGCAAAAAGAGAGCCGACCTTGAGCGCATGGCCGAGACCGGGAGCGTTGCTCAGCGCGATGAGGTCGACGTCCTTCATCGACAGCCCGGCGGCGTCGAGCGCCTTCTTGAGCAGGCCGTCGCAGACCTCCTCGTGGTGTTCCGCGAGCTTGTTCGGGATCAGACCACCTTTTTCCGTCGTGTACAGGTCGCGGAGATTGCAGAGCACCCGCTTCTCCTTCTCCGACGTGACGTCGAGCAGCGCCACGCCGAACGTGTGCGCCGTCGACTCGATCCCGAGGACGATCATGACAACAAGATAATCCGGAATGATTTAAAAAATAATAGCAATAAACCGTGAAAAAACGGCCGGCATCAAAGGAGAGTTCTCCGGCAATAGCTGAAGTTCGGCCGTTTCTGTACGACCTCCTTCTCGACTTGGACGAGGAAGAGGAAGAGCTTCGCCTTGAACTCCTCGAGCTTCTTCTGCAGGAAGTCGTAGACGTCCGCGTCGATGTACCCGAGGTCACGGGAGAGAATGAGCAGCACGTCCAGCTCCTTCGCCGACTTGTACGCATATCCCAAATAGGTGAGGAAGACCTTGTTCGAATGCGCACCCGCGCCTTCGGCGATGTTCATCGGCAGCGACGTGACGGCGCGTCGCATCTGGTCGACGATGTTCCGATGCTCGTATTCCGGATAACTCTCCAGCAGAGGATAAAGGTCCAAGACAAGATTATAGCTGAGGTTCCAGATCTCCAGCTTCCGGAAGTCACGGCCCATAGGAGAGGAGCAGGAAGGAGTTTTTATTAGTATTACGCAGACGAAGACGGAGAGCGTCCGACGGAAGACGGAAACGATCCGGAAACGGCAGCGCTGCCGCTAAGACGCACGGATCACGAGAAAGTTTTCAAGGAAGACCGTACAGAGGAGCAGAGGAAAGGACTTGAACTGTGTGGTACGGACAATTGGTAACGGCGGACTGAACACCTCGCCGAAGCTCGGTGCGTACATCCCCGTCCCATCAACCCCATCTTCTATGGGAGTCCTCGTGTCTCTTTTCGAGGAGGGCTTCGCGCTTAGATGCTTTCAGCGCTTATCCCCGTAACGCGTAGCTGCCGGGCATACCCTGCCGGATAACCCGTCGACCAGAGGCGTCGAGCCACCGTTCCTCTCGTACTAAGTGGTCCTTCCCCTCAGACACGCAACACATCCAGTAGATATCAAACAAACTG
>DAHXMN010000110.1 GCA_027371725.1 Candidatus Woesearchaeota archaeon
CGTTCCTCGGCAGCCTCGTCCACGAGGCGCTGGGGGGAAGGGCTTGTGGTAGATGACGGGCTCGTCAGGTACATCAAGGAGCGGCTCGGCGAGGGCTACAAGGAGCCGCACATCCGCGACGTGCTCTACGCGCACGGCCACTCCGAGGAGAACGTAGAGGAGGCGTTCAACTACATCCACCGCATCCACCCGAAGCTGCCGGTCATCCCCATCGCGATTGCGCTCATCCTCATAGCGGGAGCGGCGTTCTACTTCTTCTGGCCGGCAGCAAGCCAGCAACCGGTGATCCAGGGGCCGGAGAACGTCACCGCGCCCCCCGTGACGACGCAGCCGACGACGGGCACGGTCTCGCTCGCCGAGCAGCTGAAGCTTGCGGCGGCCAACCAGACGCCGGACGAGACGTACGCCGCCACGGTGAGCGCCGCCAGCGCGAACGCCGCGACCGCGGCCGACGGCATCCTCCTCTGCAGCATCAACCGCGACGTCACGTACAAAAACTACTACCTCCAGGAACTGGCGAAGGAGCGGAAGGAGCCGGCGTACTGCGAGGTGATCGGCGACGTGAAGCAGCGCGACGACTGCTACCTCCAGCTCATCCTCCAGGGCGAGGACCAGTACTGCGGCAAGCTGATCCTCGCGGAGAGCAAGAAGGTCTGCGACCTGCTGCTCGGAGGCGGATGATGCAGAACCTCCTCGTCGACATGGGCATCGTGATCATCGTCGCCACGATCGGCGGCCTCCTCGCGAAGCTCTTCCGGCAGCCGCTCATCCCCGCATACATCATCATGGGCGTCATCCTGGGGCCGCTCCTCGGCCTAATCAAGGACGCGAGCAACATGATGATGCTCAGCGAGATCGGGGTCGCGTTCCTCCTCTTCATCGTGGGGCTGGAGCTCGACCTGCACAAGCTGAAGGACGTCGGCGACGTCGCCACGATCGGCGGCGCGATCCAGGCGATCCTCATGTTCGGGATCGGGTACGGGGCCGCGCTCCTCCTCGGGTTCTCGCAGCTGCCGGCGCTCTACTTCGGCCTGGTGATGAGCTTCAGCAGCACGATGGTCGTCATCAAAATGCTCGGCGACCGGCATGAGCTGGACACGCTCCACGGCCGCATCGTCATCGGCATCCTGCTGCTCCAGGACATCCTCGCCATCGTCGCCCTCTCGATGCTCCAGGCGACGGACGGGCTGACCTCGCTCCTCGTCAGCTTCGCCATCGGCGTCGCGATCATCGTCGCCTCGTTCTTCCTCGGCAAGGCGCTCTTCCCACCGCTCTTCCGCCACGCGGCGAAGAGCCTCGAGCTCCTTTTCCTGCTCGCGGTGAGCGTCTGCTTCTTCTTCGCGCTCCTGTTCGCGCAGCTCGGCTTCAGCATCGCGATCGGCGCGTTCATCGCCGGCGTCATCCTCGGCAACCTGCCGTACAGCATCGAGATCATCGGCCGCGTCCGGCCGCTGAAAGACTTCTTCACAGTGCTCTTCTTCACCTCGATCGGGCTCCAGGTCAGCTTCGTCGGGATGGGGAGCATGGCGGCCGCGTTCGTCGTCTTCTTCTTCCTCACCGTCGCGGTCTCGCCGATCCTGACGATCGCGGTCTGCTCCCTCTTCGGGTATAAGAAGCGCACCACCTTCCTCGCCGGCATCAACCTGAGCCAGATCAGCGAGTTCGCGCTGATCCTCGCCACCGCGGGGCTCGCCGCCGGCCAGCTCAGCCAGCAGGCGTTCTCGCTCATCCTCTTCCTCACCGTCGCGACGATCGCCGCCTCGAGCTACCTCATCAAGTACGAGCAGCAGCTCTACCGGCTCTTCAGCCCGGTGCTCGAGGTCTTCGAACGGCTCAGCCCGGTGAACCGCGAGCTCGAGAACATGAGCGAGGAGTCGACGCATGACACCATCCTCGTCGGGTATGACCGCACCGGGTACAGCATCTTCCACGCGCTGCGCAGGCTCAAACGCGACATCGTCGTCGTGGATTTCGACCCGGACGTGATCCGCCATCTCATGGAGCGGAACGTGCCGTGCATCTACGGCGACATCGGCGACTCCGAGGTGCTCGAGAAGCTGAAGCTCCAGCAGGTGAAGCTCGTCATCAGCACGATCCCCAACCACCAGGAGAACCTGCTCCTCATCAAGCGGGTGAGAGCGGAACATGCGCGCACCGCGATCATCGTGACGAGCTACCAGCCCGACGAGGCGCTCGAGCTCTACGACGCGGGAGCGGACTACGTCGTCATCCCGCATTTCCTCGGCGGCGAGCGCGTCAGCGTGATGCTCGAGGACGTGACGACGAACCTCGACACGCTCCTGACGGCGAAGATCGAGCACATCAAGGAGCTCAGGATGCGCGAGGAGATCCGTCCGAAGCGGCGGTAGGGCCTAGTGCCTGAGGCGGTGCTCGGTGGCGGTCTTCTCGGTCAGGTTGTCTATGTCCGCCGCGAGCGTCGGGAAGCCGGTCAGTTCGGCCGCGAAGCGACGCGCGCGTCTCCGGCGCGGATCGTTGTAGAGCAGGATCGCGGCTCCGGCTCGCTCGCTGTCCGCTATCGAGAGATTGCCTGCGGCGATGCGCCGTGCGTAAGGGATGATGTTCTTCGCGATGAACGGCGCCGAGCGGATGTTACGCGGCTTCAGGAGGGCGGTGGCGAGGAGCAGGTAGGTGCCCCATGTGCCGAATCCCTGCATAAACCCTTCCTTGCGGCGCGCATAGGCCGCTTTCGCCCCCGCTTCGATGATGTCCCAG
>DAHXMN010000111.1 GCA_027371725.1 Candidatus Woesearchaeota archaeon
TCCGGGGGCGAGCCGCTCCTCCAGCGGGCGGCGATCGTCGAGCTGCTGAAGCACTGCAAGACGAAAGGACTCGTGACCGCGGTCGACACGAACGCGTCGAAGCCCGAAGCGGTGAAGCAGCTCCTCGACGACGGATTGGCGGACGAGCTGCTCGTCGACCTCAAGGCGACCGCCGCGCTCTTCGGCAAGGTGACGCGCGCCGGCACGTTCTTCAAGCCGGCGGAGGAGTTCCACGACGAATTCATGGCGTCGCTCGCGCTCCTGAAAAGCCACAAGGGAAAGACGGTCGTCTCCTTCCGCACGGTCGTGACGCCGGGGCTCCTCTACAGGAAAGAGGATCTCCTCGAGCTCGCGACGATGCTCGACGGCTTCCGGGGAGAGTGGACGCTCGCGCCGTTCCGGCCGGACGTGACGCTCGACTCCGCGCTCAAGGGGGTTGAGCCTCCGACGACGCGGTTCCTCGAGACGCTCGCCGGCTTCGTCCGGAAAGCGCACCCGGAACTGCGGGTAGAAGTGGAAGAGCTCCTGCAGCCGATGCAGCGGCTCGACGGCTGAGAATCGGCGGACAATCAGTGATTGGCGGCTGATCAGCGGTGGATGAGCTCTGAGAGCTCGTTCCAGACGAGAGCGTGGATCTCTTCGATCGTCTTCACCTTCTCGAGCGGCGAGACCGCCGGGTCGAGCAGCGTCCGTTCGTCCACGCCGGGCTTCATGCAGTCGATCACGGTCCATGACCGGTCGCGTTTGGCCGCGAAGAGGTAGCTCTCCGACGCCTTGCGGAGGTGGTCGATATCCTCCTCGTGGATGTCGTGGCTCTTCCCGTTGAGGTAGCCGCGCCGCTCCTTGCGCGCGATGAGCTGCTGCGCGACGAAGGGATGCATGGAGAGGAGGAGCACCGTGTCCGGTTTCGGGATGGCCATCTGCCCGAACTCGAGCTCTTCGATGTAGGATATCATCGCCGCCCGCTCGGCCTCGCCATTCGCCTTCGCGCCCTGGTGGCCGATGTTGCTCGTCGTGTACCGGTTGCTGACGACCAGCTTCCCGGCAGAGAGCCATTTTCTGATTGCGGGCGCCTCGTCGTACCGGTCGAGGGCGTAGAAGAGCGACGCCACCCTGGGCGAGACGTCGGCGGCGGAGCCGTACTTGCCGTTCAGGTATTCGCGGACGAAGTAGCTGCTCGGCTTGTCGTACTGCGGGAAGTCCGCGGTCTCGAACGCGACGCCCTCCTTGCTGAGCCGTTCGAGCGCGATGCGGAACTGCGTCCCTTTCCCGCTGCCGTCCGTCCCCTCGATGACGACGAAGACACCCTTCATCCGCGGACCCCCTTCATCCGCGGGACGGAATCCGCGCGCATTATATAGTTTACGGGCTCGTGGAAAAAACATATAAACGAGGGCGGCCCGCCTCGGCGGCAGGGGGTTGACGGATGCTCATCGGTCTCACGGGGAAGAACTGCGCCGGCAAGGATGCCGTCGCGGACGTCCTCGAGCACCACGGGTTCGAGCGCCACAGCCTCTCCGACGCGATCCGCGCGGAGATCAAGCGGTGCGGCCTCGACGTGACGAGGAACGAGCTCATCCGCATGGGGAACGAACTCCGTGTGAAGGAGGGACCGGGCACCCTCGCGAAGCGGATCCTCGCGATGCTGAAGACGGACAAGGCGGTCGTCGTCAGCGTCCGGAACCCGGGCGAAGTGGAGGAGCTGCGGAAGCGCGAGGGCTTCATCCTGGTCGGCGTGGACGCGCCGATCGAGGTGCGGTTCCGGCGCAACCTCGAACGTCGGCGGGAGAGCGCGCCGACGACGCTCGCGCAGTTCGTCGCGGACGAGGAGCGCGAGAATTCCGTCGACCAGAACAACCAGCAGCTCGACACGTGCCTCGGGCTCGCGGACAGGATCATCATCAACGACGGGACGAAGGAAGAGCTCAAGAAGAGAGTGGACGCATTCCTGAAGGAGGTCGGAGCATGAACACGAAAGCGAAGACTGCGAAGGGACGGCCGACGAAAGGAGCGGCGAGCCAGGAAGCAGCGAGCAAGGCAGGGGGAGAGCCGTACGGCAAGCATCCTGATCATCAGCGTCCGGACTGGGACGAGTACTTCCTCGAGATCATGCGCACGGTGGCGAAGCGCGCCAACTGCGACCGCGGCCGGAGCGGCGCCGTCCTCGTGAAGGGGAAGCAGATCATCGCGACCGGCTACGTCGGCGCGCCTGCGGGGCTGCCTTCCTGCGACGAGGTCGGCCATCTCATCAAGGTCGTGTACGACGAGCGCGGCGGCGAGCACGAGCACTGCGTCCGGACCACGCACGCGGAGGCGAACGCGATCGCCCAGGCGGCGCGCAACGGCATCTCCACGGACGGCGGGACGATCTACTGCCGGATGGAGCCGTGCCTCGACTGCGTCAAGCTCCTCATCAACGCAGGGATCAAGCGCGTCGTCTGCGAGCGGCGCTACCACGCGGCGCATGACAGCCGGGAGATGCTCGCGAAGGCGGGCGTCAAGCTCGAGGTGCTCCACGATGAGGAGCAGCCTTACGAGCCGGCGCATTGAAAAGGACGGGCCGGAGAACGGCGGGAGAACCGATCGGGAGGGTCAGTCGAGTATCTCGAGGAGCTTCGTCTTCGCCGTCTGCCCGGTCTTGATGGCGACCTTCTTCTTCAGGAG
>DAHXMN010000112.1 GCA_027371725.1 Candidatus Woesearchaeota archaeon
ACGCTCAAGAGCTACAACCAGTCCCCGCGCAAGGTACGTCTCGTGACCGACCTCGTGAAGGGCAAGAAAGTCCCGGCGGCACTCAAGGCGCTCGAGTTCTTGCCGCGCCGCGCAGCCGAGCCGGTCGAGAAGCTCATCAAGAGCGCCGTGGCGAACGCGCGCGAGCAGGGCAAAGCTCCGGAGGATATGGTCGTGAAGTCTGTCGTAGTCGAGAGCGCCGGCATGATCAAGAAATACATGCCGCGCGCGTTCGGCCGCGCAGCTCCGATTCGCCGTCGGAAAAGCCGCATCCTCGTCACGCTCGCCTAAATCCTACTATGACGCACACCGTACATCCTTATGCGCACCGCCTCGGCATCATCCGTGGCTGGCAGAGCCGCTGGTTTGCAGCAGATGCCAAGAACTACCGCGAGAACATAAAAGTCGACGAATCCATCCGGCGGTTCCTCGCCAAGCGGCTTCGCGGCACCTACACGGGAAGCATCGAGATCGAGCGTTCGGCGAACGAACTGCGCGTCATCCTATCGACCGCGCGCCCAGGGCTCGTGATCGGCCGCTCCGGAGAGAATTCCGCCAAGCTGCGCGCAGAGATAGCGGCAGTGGTGCGCAAGGCGGCGCCTGGCGACCATCGCGTCATAAAACTCGACATTAACGAGATCCGCCAGCCGGAGACTGACGCGGCCGTAGTCGCCTACATGATCGCCGAAGGGCTTGAGAAGCGTATGCCGTTCCGCCGCGTCCTCAAGCAGACTATCGAGAAGGTCATCGCCGCGCGCGAAGTTGACGGCGTGCGCATAGCGATTTCCGGCCGGCTCGGCGGTGCGGAGATGAGCCGCAAGGAAGAGCTCAAGAAGGGCCGCGTCCCGCTTCAGGCGTTCCGCGCGAACATAGATTTCGCGACTGAGAAGGCGTACCTTCCGTACGGCGTCATCGGCATCAAGGTCTGGATATTCCGCGGCAACGTGTACCAGGACAAGAAAGCGCCTGCTCGCTCCGCAGAGAACGCGCCCGCTCGCGGCTAACCGTATCGCTTATGCTATTCCCCAAAAAAGTAAAACACCGAAAATGGCAGACTCAGCGCTTGAGCGAGAAGCGCCGTAACCGCCCGGACACGCGCGGCACCGAAGTTTCGTTCGGCTCTTTCGGGCTGAAGGCGCTTACTCCCTCTCGCATCACGAGCAATCAGATAGAATCCGCTCGCAAGGTGCTCACGCGCGCTACCGCGAAGACAGGCAAGCTGTGGATCCGCGTGTTCCCTGACCGCCCGGTGACGCAGAAGCCGGCCGAGGTGACCATGGGTGCCGGCAAGGGCGATCCCAAGCACTATGTGTTCGAGGTGCGCCCGGGCCGCGTGCTCTTCGAGATGGACGGCGTGCCGGAGGGTGTCGCGCGCGCGCATCTCCGCCAGGCGGGGATGAAACTCCCGCTCAAGACTGCGGTCGTAACACGCCAATAATTGCTTTTTTCGTACGCGTATGGCAAAAAAGGAAGTAATGACCACGAAGACCGACCAAGAGCTAGTAAAGCTCCTCGCGGATACGCGTGCGCTCCTCCGCACGGAGCGCTTCGCCGCCACGGGCGCTCGCGCCAAGGACCCGAACTCGCCAAAGAAGCTCCGGGCCGTTATCGCCCGCGTGCTCACCGAGCAGCACGCTCGCGTGCTTAAAGCCGCCTGACACCATGGAAACCAACGCATCTCGCCCGCAAGCATTCGTCGGAGTCGTCGTGAAGACAGCGTTGACAGACACGGCCACGGTCCGCGTGGACCGCTATGTGAAGGACGCGAAGTACAAGAAGTATTCCGTCCTCTCCAAGAAGTTCCTTGCGCACAATCCGGGCAACGCCGCGCAGGTGGGCGACACGGTAACGATCGTCGCGACCAGGCCGGTCTCGAAGCGCAAGAGCTTCGTAATAGACGCGAGCAAGACGGTCCCGGCAGAGAAAGCGGGCGAATAGGCTGATACTGACTACCATGCTTCAACCACAATCCATCGTAAAGGTTGCAGATAATTCCGGCGGCAAGGTCGCGCGTGTGTTCAAGGTGCTCGGAGGCAGCAAGCGCCGGTACGCCGAGATCGGCGACACGGTGGTCGTCTCCATCCAGACTGCCGAGCCGCGCAAGGCCGTGAAGAAGAAAGATATCTATCGCGCGATCGTCGTCCGCCAGGCGAAGCCGTTCGGGCGCAAGGACGGGTCGTATGTCCGCTTCGACGAGAACGCTGTCGTACTTATCGAGAAGCAGGGCAAGGAGATGGGGCCGAAAGGGAACCGCATATTCGGCCCGGTACCGCGCGAGCTCTCGACGCTCGGCTGGCACTCCATCGTCGCGCTCGCTCCCGACGTCGTCTAACCAATCCTCGTATGCATGTAAAAAAAGGAGACAAAGTGAAAGTGATCACAGGCAAGGACAAGGGCCGGACCGGCGTCGTCGTGCGCGCCTTGCCAAAGGCGAATAAGGTGATCGTCGATGGCATTGCTATCGCGAAGCGGCATGTGAAAGGCCGCGCGGGGCAAGTCGGCCACATCGCGGAGCGCCCGAGCCCTATAGACGCATCGAACGTGGCAGTCGTCTCCGCGACGAAATACGCGTCCGCTCTTGACGGAAAATAATCATGTCTACCACCAAACAAAAACAGCAAACCTCGTACCCCGTCCTCG
>DAHXMN010000113.1 GCA_027371725.1 Candidatus Woesearchaeota archaeon
GTGGCGCGCGTAGCGGATTGGCGCAACGACGCAAGTCGTGCAGAGGAACCGCGGTGACTCTGCTGCGGCGCCGAGCGCGTCGCGGGGTCTCACTCCACGGCGGCATCGCTCAGGAGAAGAAGGTCAGGAGAAGAAGAGAACGCTTGGGAGAATATTCCGTTCAGTGCTTCTCGTCATACGTCGTGCTCTTGGTGTAGATGACGTGCTCCCGGCCGGCCTTCGTCGCGAAGAGGGCCTTGGCGGCGGGCAGCCGCATGCGGCCCATGATCTTGAGGCGTGAGGCGAGCGAGTAGCTGAGGATCCGCTCCTCGTACGGCTCGAGGAGGTCGAGCTCCCATTTCAGCATGGTGCCTTTCTTCTCGGTCGTCACCACCTTGGTCGGGCTGACGGTGCCGAGGTGCTCCTGCGCCTTGTACGTCGCGATGCTCGGGATCCGGTCGATGACGCTCACGGCGGTGAGCTGCTGCCCGGTCCGGTTCTTGAGGAAGATCCGCACCTTGAGCGCGGAGCTGACGCCTTCCTCCTCGTCCTTGAGCGCGATCGTCTCCTTCACCGCGATGAGCGGACTGCGCAGCAGGAAGTACGCGATGGCGGCAGCGATGGCGACGAGGATGAGGACGACGAGGAGCCGGTAATTCTCCACCCGGGTGAGGATGACGGTCTGCTGCGGCTGGAGCGTGAGGTTCCAGACATAGTAGCGGTCGCCCGCGATCACCGCGGTCGTGGCGAGGGGATTGGCGTTGGAGAAGGGCATCCGGAGCAGGCTCGTCGGGAGGCGCGCCTCGTAGGCCGTCGGCGTGTTCCCCCTGTTCGTGAGAGTGAGCGTCGTGGCGGAGCGGAAGAGGAAGGATGAGCCGCCGCGCGCCTCCTGGACGTCGGTGATGGGCGCGATGGAGAGCGTCCCCGCGAAGTCGTTCACGGTCTTGTTCTTCGAGGAGAGGATGATCCTGAGCGGGTAGTCGCCGCTCCGCTGGTACGGGTCAAGGTCGAAGGCCTGCTCCTCGCTCTTCTCGGCGAGCGGGCCGAGCGCGGTATCGTAGCTCCGGTTGAAGAGCGGAGAGGTTATCGCGACGGACAGGTCGGTGATGTTGAGCGCGTTCCGGTTCCGGTAGTTGAGCGTGAGGAGGAGCGGGTTCCGCGGGTCGATGCTCGCCGGATAGGAGGGGGTGAACTGGATCGAAGGGACGTAGCCGCCCGGCTGCTGGTTCGGGTCGATGATGTGGATGATGAGGCTCTCCTGGCTGAGCACGCCCGCGCCGAGCTCCTTGACGGTGACGGTGACGCCGGAGGTGCCGTACCCGACGCTCGTCTTCGGCTTCACCTGGACGATGAACTCCTGGAGGCTCTGCGCCTTAACGGTGACGATGGGCGGGTTGACGAGCAGCACCCAATGCGTGTCGAACGTGAAAATCTGGAAGCGGATGTCCTGACGCTCGAAGTTCGAGATGGAGAACTTGAACGCGGCCGTCTCGTTCGGCAGGATGGAGTCGTTGATGGCGGTGGTTCTGATCTCGTAGTCCGCAGCCATGACGAACGACGTGAGCAAGCAGAGGGCCAGGACGAAGAGGACGATGCGCGCGTATCTCATGTAATCCACCCTTCGGCCGTCTGGACGGCGTCAGGCCAATTTGGGAGAGGGCAGTATTTAAAGGTTTCTCTTGAGAAAGCCAGAAAAAAGAAGGGAACAACAAATGGGGCTGGGAGGATTCGAACCCCCGATCCCGCGCACCCCAAGCGCGGATCATAGCCAAGCTAGACCACAGCCCCGTGGTTTTTCTACGGGCAAAGAAAGGGGTTTAAAAACGTTTCTGACGATGCCGCAGGCCTTCACGCCTCGACCCTGCTCTCGTGGCCCTGCTTCTGGATGCGGAGGACGTGGTCGACGAACCCTTCCATCTGGGCCTCGTGGCTGACGATGATGACCTGCTTGAGGCGGAGCTGGTGAAGCACTTCGCGGACGCGGTCGAGCTGCTCGCTGGAGAACCCGTCCGTCGGTTCGTCGAGGATGAGGAGGCCGCGCGTGTTCACCGAGGAGAGGAACTCGTTCGTCGCCCTCGTCAGCGCGAGCCGGTACGCGAGCGCGACGCTCGTCCTCTCGCCGCCGGAGAGGTGCTCGATCCCGGTCTCGTACCCGTTCTGGACGATGAGCGGGGTGAACTCCGCGTCCAGCCGCACGCTGATCGTCTCGTCCTCGATCAGGAGGGCGAACCATTCCTTGAAGGAGTCGTTGAACAGGCCGTAGACCGAGTGGAAAAGCGCTTTCTCGACGGCATAGGCCACGTCGAGGAAATGGCGCTCGAGCCAGTCGATGCGCCGCAGCAGCAGCTGCCGTTCCTGCTCGCGCCGGTCGCGTTCGAGAGCGCGCTCCTTCGCACGCACCATCTCCTTCGCCGCGGCGGCAGCGTCCCGTTTCAGCTCGGCGACCGTCACCTTGAGGCCGCTCTCCGCCGCCTGCGCGCTGTCGACCGCTTTCCGGGCGGCGCGGTACGCGTCCTCGTCCGCCGTCCGCGTCCTGAGCTCCGCGACGAGCCCTTTCTCCTCGGTCGCCATCTGCGCGAGCTGTTCCGCGAGCTTCGCGAGCGTCTCCTCCTGGAGGGCGAGCCGCTGCCGCTGGTCGGCGAGCGCTGCGAGTTTCACCCTGTTCGCCTCGACGAG
>DAHXMN010000114.1 GCA_027371725.1 Candidatus Woesearchaeota archaeon
ATGGCGGTGGCGAGGACGAACCACTTGAAGATGCTGACGAAGATGACGCTCTCCTCGGTGAAGCGGCTGTTCACGTCGTAGAAGAAGTCCTTCCTCATGGCGAGCCGACCGGAGCGAGCAAGCTTAAAAATGCTGTGGTGGGGAAAAGGCAAACGTTAAATAATAAACCCGCTCTCCCCCGAACGGCATGGGGATCGCTCTGGAAGACATCATCGAGTGGCAGATGAAGCACTTCGTCCCGATCAGTGCAGGGATAGGCGCCGCGACATGCGCAGGAGTGATCCTTTCGGGGAATCCTGAATCATACCTGCCTTGGCGGATAGTCGGAGAGACGGTAGGTATCCCGGCAATCTACGGCCTTGGCCTCAGCGTGGCGAGCTCGATCCTGGAGTATAAGCGCGCGTATCAGGAAAGGTCCAAAACGGACTGACAGCGTCTACGCCGGCATCGCGGCTATCGCCTTGGAGCGAGACCCGGGCGCGAACATGGTCCGCAGACCATCTACGTGAGCGCCCGACGATTCATTCCATAGGGGCACAGGAACTTCAGGTGACTGTGGTCTCGACCGGGGGAAGGGCGATTAGGCCGCCGCGGCCGCGATGCGGAAAGAACTCGGAAATCTCTGATGCCTTACTCGCCCTGGAGGCTGAGGATCGCTGCCGCGAGGTCGCCGTCCGCGGCCTCGATCGCGTCGCGCGCCTCCTGTTCGGAGACGCCGGCCTGCTCCGCGACGGTCTTGACGTCGTCGTCGCTGATCTCGGCCTTGGTGTCGAGCGACTGTTCTTCGCTCGGGCCCGTGACCTGCCAGGTGTCCTGGCCCATCATGTTGACCTTGGAGACCTGCGCCGGCTCGATGACGATGCGACGGGAAGAACAGACGATCTCGACGCGCTCCACGTCGTCGAGGTCCACCTGCTGGATCCCCATCTGCTTCATCATCTGCTTCATCTGACGGGGGTTGACGCCGGGGAACACTGCGCTCACCCGAGCCCGAACCATGCCGTGCCGTAGAGATGGAGAAAGATCTCGAGGACGATGATGAGGATCGCGATGCCGACGACGTACTCGGGCCGCATCTCGATCTTGGTCTTGACCTCGTCCCAGTACTGCGTGATGCCCGCCGTCGAGGACGGCATCCGGATCTTGTCGTCGCGTGCCATGCCTGCGAAGAACCAGCGCCGTTTTAAAAAGGTAGCGCTTCGGGAGGCGGCGTTGGACATTTCACGACCGTGGCGTCGTCCGGCTTCTTCAGGCAAACCGAACAAGAGGCTCTTAGGCAAGTTCGCTTCGCGGTGTTGCCGTCTGCGACCCGTGTCGCTGCGTTTCTTCGCGTCAGCGGAGATCCCCGCAGGGGGCGACCCCACAGGCGAGCTTCGCTCGCCGTGGTTCTCAGGAACGGGGTTCCTGGAACCTCGGGAGCTTCGCTCCCGGCGGTTCCGGTAGCGTTCGCGCTGCCGAGAACCCTCTCCTCCTTCGCTTCATTCTCTGCTACGGGTCGCCCTTTGGCCGGCAACACATCATTTGCCTGAGAGCCCGAACAAGAGGAAGGTTTAAAAGGAGATGGCTTCAACCGCGCCGCTCGCGGAAAGAAGACGCATCCCGACAAAACAACCGTTCTCGGGTGCGTCACCGTCGAAGGAAAGAAAGGTATGATCGCGACTCTCGCATATCTGGCCCTCTGGCTGCTCGTCCTCCCCGCACTCGCGCCCCTCCTCACCTTCCTGAAGGACGGGAAGGCAGGAAGGAAAGCGTTCCTCATCGCCATGGGAGCCGCGACCGTCCTCCTCGCGACGCTCGCGGCGTACATCCTCTACACCGGGACGCCGCTCCCCGTGCAGCTCTACGACCTCGCGCCGGGCCTGAGCATCGCGCTCCTCATCGACCGGCTCTCCGCGTTCTTCATCCTCATCATCGCGATCGTGGCCCTCGCCGTCGTCATCTACTCCGCCGGCTACGTCGAGCACCTCAAGTCCCCCGTCCGGAAGAACCTCCTCGTCGCCCTCATGAGCGTCTTCATCCTGAGCATGGTCCTCGTCGTCTCGGCGAAAGGCCTGATCGGCTTCCTCTTCTTCTGGGAACTGATGTCGCTCGCCTCCTTCCTCCTCGTCAACTTCGAGTACGAGAAGCAGGGGACGCGCAAGGCCGGACTCTATTATCTCGCGATGACGCAGCTGAGCACGGTCTTCCTCATCGGCGCGACGGGCGTCGTCTACGCGCAGACCGGCTCGTTCGACCTCCAGCACACCGCATTCTCCTCGCCCTTCTGGGCGTCGCTCACGTTCCTCTTCGCGTTCCTCGCCTTCGGCATCAAGGCGGGCATCGTGCCGTTCCACAAGTGGCTGCCGTACGCCCACCCCGCGGCCCCGTCGAACATCTCCGCGCTCATGTCCGGCCTGATGATCAAGGTGGCGATCTACGGCCTCGTCCGGTTCCTCCTCACCGTGCTGCCGCCCGGTCCCGTCTGGTGGGGCATCCTCCTCCTCGCGGCAGGCACGGTCTCCGCCATCCTCGGCGTCATCTACGCGCTCAAGGAGCACGACCTGGTGTGCGAGCGCATCGGCCTCCTCCAGGTAATGGGTGGTGAGTAGCACGGCCTTGCCGGCGGTGGCGAGCGCGCGGATCTCGTTCCACAGCT
>DAHXMN010000115.1 GCA_027371725.1 Candidatus Woesearchaeota archaeon
GACCCTCCAGTTCGAGACGGGCGACAAGGGCACGGAGAACTACAACGCGACCGGCCTCCCCCCCAAGGCGGCGCTCTTCTTCAAGTACAAACCGATGGACAACGCGAAATATTGCACGTTGTATGCCGCTCAGACTCCTGTTCAAGACACGAAGAGTTGTGGGTCGGACTCCTTTGCAACGCTCAACACCGTTCCCGTCGATTATAGTGCACTTATTGCAAAAGGCGCGAAAGCGGCTTGTCAGGATAAAACTTGCTCTCTCGATATATCTATAGGGGTTCACAACTCTTCTAACGATCAAGGAACCGCGTATCAGTACACGCTCAAATTCCAGAAGTGATGCCCTGTGTCTCGTCGTGGTGAGCTGTCGTTCATGCTGTCGCGTCTGATAGACATCGTCTTCTCTATCCTCGTCATCGTCCTCATCGTCGTCATCGTCGGTGCGTTGTGGCGTGCGTTGCATGGGACGGACAAGCGTGTGGAGAACCAGTACAACCTTGTCGGGGACATGTTGCAGGGCGTGATCGAGTCGCCGAGCGAGGGCGTCTTGTCGCATCGTCAGTTCATCTTTAACTTCGAGATTGATAAGAAGGGTGTGACGAGTTTTGAGGGGACTATTTTCGGGATCAGTTCGGATGGGGTCTGGACGTCTCCTCTTCCTCCATTGTTGTGGTTTCCGTTGTCCTCTTCTCAGCCGGGTTTGTCCGGTACAGAACTCAACAATTTTATCAAGACGAATAAGTCGGAGCTTTCTCTTTCCCTTGTTGATCGAACGTGTACTCACGTGCTCAGTCCTGTCGCTTGTTTGTGTCTTTCTGATGTTCCTTTGACGAAGACCGCTGATTTGTCGAAGGCGATCAACGGCATCTATGAGTGTCGTACGTTCTCTGTTCCGACGGGGAAGAGTTATCTTGTCTTCGATTTTTCGACGTTGCAGCAGCAGGGCGGCAGTGCCGCGAGTCCGACGCAAGCGGCCGCCAACAAGAATTATCCTGTCGTGTATCTTGTGAAGCAGACGGGTGGTTGTGACCAGTCTCATTTAGATGTGATTGCTTCTCAGAAAAAAACTCCTTCTCCCACTCGCGAGAATAGTGTTTGTGTCTACTCGTCGTTGAATCCTGATTTCAATCCTTAGTGGAAGCCAGGGCTTGTTGCGGCATCCCACGTATTCTTCAGATTTTCCGCTCCGTGTCCTGCATCTTGTGCTCCTTTGAGCCAGTATTCTGCTTCGTTCTCTCTTGTCACGAGCGCTTCTATCATGTCGACTTCTTTTTTCTGTACGATGATCTCTTCGGTGCTGCTTCCTATGCTGAGGTATAGGTTGCCGTTTCTCGTTTCGGCGTGATAGTCTCCCGCAGGCACCACATACTTCAGATCCGCTTCTTTGATGAGATCCTTCGCCACCCCTCTCTTTTGCAGCAGCCAAATGGCCTTGTCGAGGAATGTTGCGCCGGCGCCCCTGTCTGCGTCATAGAATTGTGTAATCATCCCGTACAGCGGGACGAGCTTGCCGGTCTGTTGGTCCTTGATGGCGCCGCCCATCATGCCGTTGCGGTATTGGACGTTGACGATCTCGTACGTGTGCTCGACCGGCGCTTGCAGTTTTCCTGAATGGTCTGTTGGCGCCTTGGTGAATTGTGGCACGCCGCTGGATGTGGGTGGTGCTCTCTCTACGTGAGCGGGTGGCTTGTTGAATTGTGGCACGCTCTGTGCGGCTGCGCCGACGCCGGTGGCGAGGATGGCTGTGCCGAGGATGACTTCGAGGCCTTTCCGCTTGAAGCTGTCGAGGAAGCTCATGCTGTCTTCTATGGTGTTTCTCGTATTTAAATGTTTCGTTATTTGTCACTTATAAGTGGCTATTTAAACGTGTTTTTTTGGTTTATAAACCTCCTGAGTAATCCCTCCTGTGCGTTTCGTAGATTTTTGTATGAGAATGACAATATTTAAATAGTATTATCACTAGATATAGAATATGTCTATATTCGATGATAAGATGAGCAGTGAGCGGCTGCGGCCGCTGTCGCAGCGCGAGGTCCGCATCGTCGCGGACCTCGAATTCCGGGAGAAGTGGTTCTTCTCGCGCGATGACATCAGGAAGTATGTCGATTCGGAGTCGAAGCTGCGCTACACGATCCACCGGCTCAAGACGAAAGGGCGGGTCATGAGCATCAACAAGAACAAGTATTATCTCATCCCTATCAAGGCGCGGAGCGGCGGCTGGAGCGAGCACCCATTCGTCCTCGCGGACGAGATGTTCAACGGAGACGGCTACTACATCGGCGGCTGGGCTGCCGCCAACTACTGGCGCCTGACCGAGCAGGTGCCGATGAAGACGCAAGTCTATACGAACAAGCGGAACGGCGCCGTGAAGCTGCTCGGCAGCGCCTTCCTCCTGCACAAGACGACGAAAAGACGCATCGAGAACGCGGTCGTCGAGAGGATGCACGACCACCCGTTCCGCATACTGAGCAAGGAGGACACGCGAGCATGGCTCGAATCAAGAGACTGGTGAGACAAGCATTCCTCGAGATCGTCGGGGAGCGGGGCTTCAACGAGGAACTGCTCGCGAAAGACTACCACTTGACTCTCTTCCTCTACTTGATGAAAGATCTTGAGGGCATCTACTTCAAGGG
>DAHXMN010000116.1 GCA_027371725.1 Candidatus Woesearchaeota archaeon
TCTCCGGGAAGCGTACGCGCACCAGGTCCAGGCGAAGCACCTCACCGAGGTCGCGTGCGCGCATACCGCCGACGTCTTCACCACGGTGAGCGAGATCACCGGCATCGAGGCGGAGAAGCTCCTCGGGCGGAAGCCCGACGTCCTCGTCCTGAACGGCCTGGAGATCGCCCGCTTCCCCACGTTCGAGGAGACGTCGATCAAGCACCTCACCTGCCGGGAACGGCTGCGCGATTTCCTCGCGTACTACTTCTTTCCGCACTACGCCTTCCCGCTGGAGCACAACGTCATGTTCTTCATCACCGGCCGGTTCGAGTTCAAGAACAAGGGCATCGACATCACCGTCAAGGCCTTGGGCCGGCTCAACGAGCTGATGAAGACGGAGAAGAGCCAGCGCACCGTCGCGGTCTTCTTCTGGATCCCGATGGAGCGCGGCGGCGTCCGGGTCGAGCTGCTCGAGAACAAGAACTACTACCACCACATCAAGAACTACATCCACTACAACGCGGACGCGATCCTGAAGAAGGTCCTCTACGACTTCCTCTCCCAGAAGGACCTCGCCGGCGAGACGATCTTCACCAAGGAGTTCCTCCAGGGGATGAAGAAGGACATCCTCCAGTTCCGCCGCGGCGGCAACCCGCCGCTCAGCGCGAACTACCTCACCGACGAGGAGCACAACGACCTCGTGAAGGCGCTCCTCGCCGCCGGCCTGGACAATCACCAGGACGACAAGGTGAAGGTGATCATCCACCCGGTGTATCTCGACGGGAACGACGGGCTCTTCAACCTCTCCTACTACGACGCGATCGCCGGCACCCATCTCGGGCTGTTCCCGTCGTATTACGAGCCGTGGGGCTACACCCCGCTCGAGACCGCGGCGATGGGCGTTGCGGCCGTGACGACCGACCTCGCCGGGTTCGGCCGTTTCATCGAGCCGCACCTCGAGGAGGAGCATCCCGGCATCAACGTCATCCACCGGTTCAAGCGACGCGAGGACGAGATCGTCGAGGAGTACGCGCAGATGCTCTTCCAGTTCTCGCGCTTCACGCACGCGGAGCGCGTCCAGAACAAGCTGGCCGCGAAACGGCTGGCCGCGCTGTGCGACTGGGAGAAGTTCATCGCGTACTACATCCAGGCCCACAACCTCGCGCTGGAGAAGTAGAGAGTGGCGTCTTCTCGTCGGGGATCTTTTGCCACTGGACATCTCCACGTAATACTTAACTACTATAATCTCTTTGTCTTGTGGTATGCCGTATCGTGATATCAACGAGCAACGTGCTGCGCAACGGCGCTGGTACGCGAAACATCGTAGTCGGGAAAACGCGGTGCGTAGGAAACGTCGTCACGAGATACGTGATTGGTTCTTAGATCTGAAAAAAGGTTATTCCTGCGTCCGTTGCGGTGAGAATCATCCTGCCTGTATTGATTTCCATCATCTCGATCCTCGTCACAAAGAGCTCGGTATCGGTGGCTCTTGGAGAAATGGCTTCTCTCGAGAAAGGATACTCAAAGAGATCGCCAAATGCATCCCTCTCTGCTCGAACTGTCATCGTAAGGAACATTACAAGAAGAAAGAATGAGAAGAAAATGGGGCTACGAGGATTTGAACCCCGGTTAGGCGGCAACTCGCCGGCGAATGGCCGGTCCCGAACCGCCTGTGATACCAAGCTACACTATAGCCCCGATGGAACCTGTTTGGGAGCGCGTTCGCGTCGTCGCCGCGGTCGTGGTCACGGTCGCGCTGCTGCCGAGGTTCTCGGGGGGTTTTTAAAGCTTTAGGGTGTTTCGGCCGCGTTGAAAGTGCGGGTCGCCGTCAGAGTCGAGAATTCGTCTTCGAATAGGTAATGTATAAACGGGTTTCCGTGTTGCCTGTCGTCAAGCGTGCGTGCGGTTCCACCTTGCATCCGTTTGTGTGCTGCGTCGTCGATCTTCAGGCGCCGAGGTGGCCCATCTGGGCCCTGCCCTCGTCGATCCAGTGGCGTCGCCGTTCGGCCTTCTCCTCCTGGAGGCCGAGGAACGACTCCTCGACGTCCGCCATGAGCGGCCCGCCGAGCTCGATGTCCTCGAACCAGACTGCGCCGCTGCCCGTCCTGTGGAAATTCTTCGTCATGTCTACCACCTCTGCTGTTTTAAGGGGTACAACGCGGAGGAGTTCTTTAATGGTTCAGGACCCTTTCTCCAGAAGCCCGTTCCATAAGCTTTAAGAACTCCCGTCCGGGTTTCAGGAGGATTCCGGCTATCATCGCTGGGCCCGCTCGAGGCGCTCTCGCAATGCCTCGAGCGCGAGCCGGCGGTGGCTCACCGCGTTCTTCTCCTCCGGCGCCATCTCGGCGAACGTCTTCTCGTGGCCGTCCGGCACGAAGATCGGGTCGAAGCCGAAGTCCGAGCCCCCTCGCGGCTCGACGATCAGGCCTTCTATCCTGCCGGCGAAGAACTCCGGCTCATCCGTTCCCGGGAGCAGGACGCCGATGTTGCACTCCGCTCTCGCCCGCTCCGTGCCGAACGCCTGCGCGAACGTGACGAGGCCTTCCCGTCCGATCGTCTCGTAGAAGAACTTGATCAGCGGTCCGGGCAGTCCGGTCTCGCCGATCCAGAACGAGACGTCCTCGACGAGGATGGCTGCGTCCCGCTCC
>DAHXMN010000117.1 GCA_027371725.1 Candidatus Woesearchaeota archaeon
GTGCCCTTGCTCTCGTCGAGCCGTCGCTTCCGCTCCTCGATGTAGTCCAGAATGCGTTCCGGGTCCGCCGCGCTGAAGTATTTTGTCTTCTCCTTAGTGATGTAGGAGACGAGCCCTTTCTCGATGAGCTTCTCGAGGAGCCGGTAGACGATCGAGTTCGCGACGCCGCTCTTCTCGATGATCGGGCCGGTCGTGGAGGGGCCGAGCTTGAGGAGCGCGAGGTAGACCTTCGCCTCCCCCTCGGTGAGCCCCGCGTCCGTGATCAGCATCCAGTCCATGATGCCGGTTCTTTTTTCGAGGATTTAAAGATTTGTATTCATATACTATTGGTGGTGGAGTAATATTATTATAGTATTGCTCCTTAATGATGATAAAAATTTTCGCGTACAGCTGTGTGTAGGGGTGATATCGATGGACGAAAACAAGAAACCGGAAAGCCTCGACATCCTCATCGTCGAGGACAACGAGACCAATCTCTGCACTGTGGACGAGATCAGGGCGCAGGGCCACAAGGTCGATATCGTCACGTCGCTCTCGGACGCAATCACTCTCATGGGCGGTCAACGGGAAAAATATGCCTCGCTTACTGCGGCGAAGAAGCACTTCGACGTCGTGATGACGGATCTTGTGCTGCCGTATGGCGCGGGCTGTAAGGCTCTTCGGGGGGACGGTCCGGACCCTGAAGTCGAAAAAGCGCCGCTCGGCTATGCGATTGCGCTCAACGCCGCGCGTATGGGCATTCCTCTCATCGCGATCGTGACCAGCATGAACCACCACGCGAGTCCTGTCGCCTCCACTCTCGACTTATTCTATCTGCCTGAGGGGGCATATGCGACGAAGGGGCCCGATGATGCACGTCCTGCACAATTCGGGTCGAACAGGTTCGTTTTCCGTGTGAATGACTCGTTGGTGGTCCTGTATGACAGCCGCGACTTCCCCCAGCCAGGAAAAACCGAACCGGAACTCTACGGCACGATGAAGAACTACGCTGCCGCTCTGGGTTCCTTGCTGGAGCAAGGACGGACGCGGGCCACTAGGTGCGCTGTTGCTCGTCTCTAGATGCCTTTGCTTATAGATGCCTTTGCTTATAGATGCCTTTGCTTACGAAACGGTTTTTTAGCTATGATTATATGTTCAATATAGAAAATAATATTGTTCAGGAAACCTTAAAAACGCGCCCCCGCTTTGACCGGCCATGACCTTCGCCCAGGCGACGCTCGCCGCGCTCCAGCGCTTCATGGACGGCGTCACGCCGCTCCTCAACGAGGTCGTCGCCTTCTTCCTCATCCTCTTCATCGGCTTCCTCCTCGGCAAGATCATCGGCCGGCTCACCCGGAAGCTCCTCACTGACCTCAAGGCGGACGAGCTCACCCGGCGCCTCGGCTTCAAGCTCTCGCTGGAACGCACGCTCGGCGGCCTCCTCTCCTTCCTCATCTACGCGGCCAGCATCGTCCTCGCCCTCGCGGCCGTGGGCCTGCTCGCCAACATCGTTCAGATCCTCCTCGTCCTCTTCGTCATCATCCTCGTCGTCTCCGCGATCCTCGCCCTCAAGGAGACCGCGCCCAACCTCGCGGCAGGGCTCGCCCTGCGCCGCAACCATCGTCTCAAGGAAGGCGTGTATATCCGGATGGACGGCGTGGAAGGCACGATTCGCTCGGCCGGACTCCTCGAGACGGTGCTCGAGACCCGTGGCGGCGACCTCGTCCAAGTGCCGAACGCGCTCTTCCAGCGCAAGGAGGTGCGGGTCATCCGCCGCAAGCCCGCACCCGGGGAGCCGGTCCAGGAGAAGACGGAACAGAAGAAGGACGCGCCGAAAGAAGAGAAGGCCGGACCGGACGGAAAGAAGGAATGACCGCCATGACTGCCCGCCGCATCATCCCGGATTCCATCGTGCTCGCGCTCATCCCGCTCCTCCTTCTCATCGCCGCCTGCAGCAGCGCGCCGCAGCCCAGCAGCCCGCCTCCGCCGCAGCTCGCGCCGCCGCAGGCGGAGCAGGTCGTCCAGACGCAGCCGCCGTCGCAGGCCATGAACGTCTCCTCACCCCCCGTCTCTTCCCCTTCGAGCTCTCCTTCGTTTCCTCCTCTCAGCGCAGACGCGAAGGCCGCGCTCGAGATGCTCCTCAAGCGCGGCGCGACCCTCACCTTCAGCGCGACATACGACGTGAGCGAGACCTACCAGGGCGAGACGCAGCAGAGCACCGCCGCGCTCTACGTCAAGGACGACGAGGTCCGCACGGACATCAGCGGCACGGTGAACGGCCAACAGACGGAGAACCGGGCGATCTTCACCTCGTCGGCGATGGTCTCGTGCATGAAGGACGCCGCGTGGCAATGCCTCAGGTTCGACGCGGTCAACGCGAGCGAGAACGTGACCGGCGTGCCGCGGCCCAACGCCACGTCCGAGGACCCGTTCAACGGGACGCTCATCACGCGCGTGGCGGACCGTTCGATCGCGGGCGCGCGCGCCGCCTGCTTCAGCCTCGTCACTGCGACGCCGAACGGCACCGTGACCGAGCAGCAATGCTACTCGTCCGAAGGCGTGCCGCTCGCCCTCAGCATCACCGGGCCCGCGGGCTCGATGATGCGGGAAGCGACAGCCTGTTCGCTCACG
>DAHXMN010000118.1 GCA_027371725.1 Candidatus Woesearchaeota archaeon
TTCCGGCTCTGTAGAGGCGGAACCGAGGAACGAAGTGACTGAGACTCGTGTTCGGAGAACGCGAGGATCAGGAGTTCGAAGAACGACTGAGAACGGTTTCCCCGCGACACGGCAGGGTTCGGCCACACAACGAGAACGACGAGGGCAAAGAAGAAGAAAAAAAGAAGTGGGTTCACCTCTTCTTCTTGGTCGCCTTCTTCTTGACGATCTTTCGCTTCACGGCCTTCTTCTTGACGACGCGCTTCTTGGTCGCCGTCTTCTTCACCGCTTTCTTCGCAGCCATTGATGATTCACCTCGGACGGATTTTTCTTAGGAATCGATACTGAAAATAATCTTATTTAAATTTTCTCTTTCCGACCGACGGAGAATCATGGAGAAGAAATGTTCATCGCATGACAGATAGTTGTTATAAAATATTTCGTGCTCACCGCCACGGCGCATGGCCGAGGTGGATGAGGAGGTCGAAGCCGAGGCGGTCGACGTGGAGCGGGACGTCGCACGAGCCGAACGCGGAGCCGCCCCAGAAGGCGAGCTCGACTCCGGGACGGCTCTTGAGGACCTCGCGCTGGATCTCCTCGGCGGCGGGCTTGAGGCCGTCCGGCAGCTGGATGAGGACGCGCGTCGCGTTCTCTGACGCGATCTTCGCGACGATCGCTGGGATGTCGAGGTCGTACGTGTCGGTGACGGGCATGAGAAACAGGAAAGAGCGGTTCTTTAAAAAATTGTTCGTGCCGTCGCGGAGAATCTGTTCTCCCTCCGGTCCGAGACATTGCGACGCGAGGCCTGCATGAATCGGCCTCGCATCTGGTTTTGTTCCAAGGCGACGGCACTCAAGAATTAAGGATAACTAAAAGAACGAAAGAAAAGAATAAAAAAAGAAACGGAGAAAAAAGGAGAAGAACGAAGAAAAGAGTTGAAAGAGGATGATTACGCGATGTTGTACTCCGCCTTGATCCGCTCGAGGACCGCGATGTTCTCCGTCACGTGGCTGAAGCCGGGCGAAAGGGCGTCGGCTTCCTTGTACTCGGAGAGGGCGCGGTCGAACTGGTCCAGCCCTTTGCCGTTCTGACGGATGTTCTCGACGAGGTTGACCGCCAGGTCGTAGTGATAGGCAGCGTTCGACGGGTCCTGCTGCACGAGCGTCTCGAGCTGGCCGATTGCGTCGTCGTACCGGCTTTCCTGGAAATAGAGCGTCGCGAGGTTGTAGCGCGCGAGCCGGTAGGACGGGTCCTCCTTGATCGCGAGCAGGTAGAGATGCTCCGCCGCCGCCTTGTCGCCGGCGGTGTAGGCATAGTACGCGGCGTCGTTGTAGCCGGCCTGCTTCGTCTGCGCGGCGATGAGGACGCCGGACGCGGCTGCGAGGCCCGCCAACAGCACCGTCGACACTATCGAGAGCGCGATGATCACGCTGAGTTTCATACTGTTCACCCCCTTACAAAAAGAGATTATGAAAAACCGGAAAGATGTTGGGGAAGGAAGAGAAAAAATACGCTGGTCGCGCAGCTCAGCTGATGAGCACCTTCTTCTGCGCGGTGCCGAGCACGCTGCCCGTGTTCTGGTCGACGAGCTTCACCAAGACGATGACGTCGTCGCCTGGCGTGTAATGGTTCGTCGCGGAGTAGAAGTACGAGCTGCTCGCATAATGGCCGTCGAAGCTGTACGTGTTCTGCCGGGTCTGGCCCGCGGGGATGGGCGAGACGTCGAAGGTCGCGTACGGCTTGTACGTCCCGGCGCCCTCGTCGGCGGGGAGCTGGTTGAGGTAGTAGACCCCGTCCGCGGTCTGGACGAAGACCTGGAGCTGCAGGTTCGACGGCTGCGCCTGCCCGTTCGTGATGGAGACCGTCATCGACGTGAGCTTCGCCGACCCGGAGGCGTTCGACACCCCGTAGAGGATGTTGCCGAGGGAGAAGACGACCTGGCCGCTCAGCGGGGCGGCGCAGACGCCGTTCGTGCACTGCGCGGTGGAGCAGTCGGCGTTCACGGAGCATTTCTTGCCCTGGGCGCACTGGTGGCAGATCGAGCCGCCGCAGTCCACGTCGGTTTCGTCCTGGTTCTTCACGCCGTCGGTGCAGGTCGCGATTGCGGGCGTCGTGCCGACGGGAGCGGGCGACGCGGTCGCGTTCGTGCTGTTCGCGGTGGCGTTCGCGGCGGCCGCTTCCGGCGCGGCGGCGCTCGAGTTGGCCGTCGTCGCGGACGAGCACGCCGGCGAACGCAGGTAGACGAGCACCAGGAGGACGAGGAGCAGCAGGATGATGAGCCAATAGACCGCCCTCTCGATCATCCGGTCGGTAATCACGATCTCTTTCGTCATGGTCGAACACCTCTGCCGCTTCAGCGGCGCCTCGTTCTGGATTTCGCAGATCCCCCTGCCTGCGGCCCAGCAAGCGGGCCGCCGGGCGCCGGGGGAGCCTGAAGACGCCACGATTCCTGCAGGGCGCAAGGCTGTCCGGTACGAGGAGCAGCCGAAGAAGAAATGGTTCTCGATCCGGTTCGCCCGCGAGGAGGACCTCGAGGCGGAGCAGGAACGGGCCGCTGAAGCGG
>DAHXMN010000119.1 GCA_027371725.1 Candidatus Woesearchaeota archaeon
CGCGACCGTGCCGAACGTGACCGTGCAGCAGGGGGCGAGCGTGACGCTCGACCTCAGCCAGTACTTCATGGACCCGGACAACGACACGCTCACTTATGACTACATGAACGCCGCCGGCGTCACGATGACCGTCAGCGGCAGCACATTGACGATCACCGGCATGACTGCGGGCGTGCAGCAGAGCTTCATCTACGCCGGCGACCTCTACAGCATCACGCCCAGCAACCCGTTCACCATCACCGTCACCGCGAGCAACGCGACGACGAACGGAACGTCGGCGGAGAACGTGACGACCAACACGACGACCGGGAACACGACAAATACGACGACGAGCGGAAACAGCACGACGATGAACGGGAACGTCACGAACGGAACCACGAACGAGACGACGACAAACAAGACGAACACGACGGTCACGAACGAGACGACGGCCAATGCAACGAACGGGAGCGGCACCACGAACTCGGCCAACGCGACGCTCGACTGCAGCGACCCCGACCCGAACCAGCGGCCGCTCGACTGCATCCAGGGCGGCAACAGCACGTACTTCAAGCCGGAAGAGCTCCTCATCGAGAACAAGCAGGCGGTCGCGGTCGGCCAGCTCACCCCCATCGGCAACCTCCTCATCAAGGGCGACGTCATCGAGCACGCGGCCGGGACGCCGCAGCCGTACGACTACCAGGTCGGCTACGACGACGCGGACGGCGACTTCATCCCGACGATCTGGATCGGCACCGACGACGGCAACCTCTACCTGCGCGGCACGCTCACGGAGATGAACGGGAACGTCGACGCGCCGGCGGGATGGTCCGTGATGGCGAACAGCAGAGGCATCATCCTCGCCGCGTTCGACCGGAGGACCGGCGACCTGACCGTACGGGGCAACGTCATCCCGTACCGGAGGTCGTTCTCATGAGGGCCGCCGCGCGAAGGACGCGGTCCGCAGCATTCAAAGCGACGGCCGCGGCGCTCCTGGGGATCGTCCTGCTCGTCGCGCTCGTCATGACGGCCGTGGCCGCCGAGAACGATCCCGGCCACGACAACCTCTACGTCTTGAAGCTTGGCGACAGCAACGTCACGGGCAGCATCAACATCAGCGCGAACCTGACCGCGGAGCTCGTCCAGGCCACCGGCCGGTTCTTCGGCCCGAACATCGACATCAGGGGCGACGGGAGCGGCTCGACGGCGAACAACCAGATCATCGGCGGCAGCGCCTCGCTCGAGATCAGCACGACCGGCGACCTCTACCTCGACAAGAGCGTCTCGGGCGGCATGGTCTACATCGGCACGCCGAGCGCCTTGACCGCGCTCAACGTCAGCGCGAACGCGTACGTGTACGGGAACGTCTCCGTCGGCGGCACGCTCTCCCAGCAGGGCGTCGGCGTCTGCCTCGCGAACGGGACGAACTGCCTCTCAGGGAACAACAGCGGGAACATCTCCGCCGTCGCTGCCGGGAACGGGATCAGCGTCTCGAACCCGGGCGGCCCCACCGCGACCGTCTCGATCGACGCGACGACGTGCGTCGGGGGGCAGTACAGCTACTGGAACGGCAGCGCGTGGAGCTGCGGCACGTTCACGGGCGGCGGCAACGTGAGCGGCGGCGGCGCGATCGGCAACCTCAGCGTCTGGACCGGAACGAGCACGATCGGCAGCGGCATCATCTGGGCGAACAGCACCAGCGTCGGCATCGGGACCGCCAGCCCCAACGCGACGCTCGACGTCAACGGCAACGCGAACATCGGCGGCAACCTCTCCGCGAGCGGCGTCAACATCAGCGACAGCGACGGCTGCGTCTACCTCCCCGGCGGCGGCAGGCTCTGCGGGAACAGCACGTGCGCGCTCCTCTACAGCCCGAACGGGAACACGGTGCTGCAAGCATGCAACTGAAAGCGTTCGTGACGGCCCTCCTGCTGGCGCTGCTCGCAACGCTCGCAGTCATGACGACGCAGGCGCTCGCGTCGCCCTCGAACCCCGTGCAGGTGGCGTACTACGCGAACAACACGAGCATCTATTGCGCCAATTCTGTTTTTGTTTCTGGCGGGTACGCGTACGTCATAGGAGGGTGTAGTTATTCGTTGGCGATATTCAACGTCTCCGGAGTCCACGCATATTCGCCGGTGCAGGTCACGTATTATGCGGATAGCTTACGACTGAATTATTCTCATTCTGTTTTTGTCTCAGGAGGATATGCATATGTGGGTTCGATAAATGGCAATTCCTTGACAGTATTCAACGTCACAGATCCAACGAACCCCGTCCTGGTTGCCTTCATCCAGAACGCGACGAGCATGTACAGTCCCTATTCTGTTTTTGTTTCTGGCGGGTACGCGTACATCGTATCGTTTTATGATGATTCGTTGACGGTGTTCAATGTGTCCAATCCTTCTAATCCTGTGCAGGTGGCGTTCATCCAGAACGCGACGAGCATGTACAGTCCCTATTCTGTTTTTGTTTCTGGCGGGTACGCGTACGTCGCATCCTCTTCTGGCAAGTCGTTGACGGTGTTCAACGTCTCGGGTGATCATGCTTCTTCTCCTGCGC
>DAHXMN010000011.1 GCA_027371725.1 Candidatus Woesearchaeota archaeon
GCTCTGGAACGAGCAGACCGGCTTGTTCGGCCAGTTCACGGAGGGAGACACCGTCAAGGTGAAGAACGCCTTCGTCAAGGAGAACCGCGGCTATCCGGAGCTCCACCTCAATACGGATTCGCGCCTCGAGATCAGGCCGGAGGGCGTCACCGTCGCCGCGCCCCAGCAGCGGCAGCAGCGCCCGGTGCGCGAACGGAAGACGATCAAGGAACTGGCGGGAGAAGAGGAGAACGTCGAGCTCCTCTGCACCGTCGTCCAGGTCTACGACCCCCGGTTCTTCAACGTCTGCCCGCAGTGCAACAAACGGCTGCTTCAGACGGGAGACGCGTCGAAGTGCCAAGAGCATGGTACCGTCACCCCGCAGACGAACTACGTCCTGAGCGCGTTCCTGGACGACGGCACAGGGAACATCAGGGCCACGTTCTGGAAGCAGCAGGCGCAGCGCCTCTGCGACAAGACGGACGGGGAGTTCCTCCAGTACCAGCAGCACCCGCAAGCGTTCGAGGCGGTGAAGCAGGACCTGCTCGGCGAGATCGTCAAGGTGGTCGGCCGCTGCCGGAAGAACGAGACGTTCGACCGGGTCGAGTTGACCGTCAATCTCATCTTCCTGCACGTCGACCCGGAAGAGGAACTGGCGCGCATGGCCGAGGAGTCCAAAGGGTCCGTCGAGAAGCTCGATGCGCCCGCACCCATCAAGCAGGAGATCAAGAAGGCGCTGGACGGTCCGAAGCGGCCGGCGAAAGTCGAGGTCGAGGAAGAGGAGTTCGAAGGCGAGGAGGACCTGGACGAGGCGAAGCCCGCGTTCGACGAGGAGGCGATCTCGCTCGACGATTTAGAGGATTTGGACGGGAAGCTCTGAGAATTCTACGCGTACCGCCGCCGCGCGAGCGACGCGGTGAACGTGCCGATCCCGATCAGGAGCAGGAAGAGGCCGGCGAAGAGCTTGATCAGCCTGACCAGCGTCGTCCAGTCCAGCGCGAGCAGCCAGACGCCGATGACCGCTAAAGCGGCGCCGATCGCCATGCCGATGATGCTCGGCTTCCGCGGCGTGACGTTGATCATGACCATGTCGGTACGGCACTCAGTCAGTGTTTATAAAAAATTCGGCTGTGAAAATACATTCTCGGACAGAACCCACAAGCCGCCGGAACATGTCCGAGAGGGCCTGTAACGTCCAGATTCTGTCACTCCAGCCTCCTCATCTTCCGCCGAGCCACTGGACACGCGTCCGCAGCGCTTTTTAAGGAAGCCGATTATGCAGGGGGTAGTCGCAAAGAAGCGGCCTCCACTCCCCGGCGTCGCACGGCTCCGCAACATCGCCGCGTCACGCCGCCCTTTTTCCAAAGGAACGGGAGCTGAAACAAGACGGGAAACCAAGGAGGGACCGAAGATGGAAGCAAACAGCGCGGCGAACCTGCCGCTGAAGAAATTCCGTGCCGGCGCGGTCTGCGCAACGGTGTGGAACAACCACGCGAAGGAGGGGGACGGCGAGTACAAGACCGTCTCGTTCGAGCGCGGGTACAAGGACAAGGACGGCGTCTGGAAGACCAGCAACAGCCTGCGCATGGGCGACCTGCCGAAAGCGGCGCTCGTCCTGCAGAAGGCGTACGAGTACCTCGCCCTTGGCGAGGACGCGGAGGCCTGAGCTTTTTTCTCTAAATCTTTATAATGACTGGGTGATACCGATGGATGCAGAAGCGATTATGCAAGAGTACGAGCCCCTCTCCACAGAGGAGGCGAAGAACGACGTGAAGGCGGAGAAGAAGGCGAAGAAGATGGCGAAGGAAGCGAAAGAGGCAAAGGCCGAAGAGCGCCTCATCCCCGAGAAGAAATCCTTGCGCAGCCAGAACGACGAGCAGACGATCACTGACCTGCCCGGCGTCGGCGCCGCCACCGCCGAGAAGCTGATCATGACCGGTTTCGACGACCTCCTCTCGATAGCCGTCGCCACGCCCGGCCAGCTCGTCGACGCGGCCGGCGTCACGGACGTGACGGCGCGGAAGATCATCAAGGCCGCGAGGGACAATCTCGACATGGGGTTCCAGTCCGGCATGGACGTCATGGCGAAGCGGAACACGATCCAGAAGATCAGCACCGGCGTCGCGGCGTTCGATGCGATCCTCGGCGGCGGTTTCGAGACGGGCGGCATCACAGAGTGCTTCGGCCAGTACGGCAGCGGCAAGACCCAGGTGGCGCACGCCCTCGCGGTCAACATCCAGGCGGCTGACCCGACGGCGATCGTCGTCTACATCGATACTGAGAACACGTTCCGGCCGGAGCGCATCACGCAGTTCGCCAAGGGGAAGGGCCTCGACCCGGAACAGGCGCTCAACAACATCAAGGTGGCGAAGGCGTACAACTCCGACCACCAGATGCTGCTCGCGGAGAAGGTGGAGGACCTGTTGAAGGCGGGCGAGAACGTCAAGCTCGTCATCGTCGACTCGCTCACTGCGCACTTCCGCGCCGAGTTCGTCGGCCGCGGCACACTCGCGGAGCGGCAGCAGAAGATCAACAAGCATATGCACACGCTCGCCAAGCTCGCCGATCTGTACAACCTGTCGGTCTACGTGACGAACCAGGTGATGGCCAAGCCCGACCAGTTCTTCGGCGACCCGACCGAGGCGATCGGCGGCAACATCGTCGGCCACAACAGCACGTTCCGCGTCTACCTCCGTCGTGGCAAGAAGGGCACCCGGGTCGCGAAGCTGATCGACGCGCCGAACATGCCGGACGCGGAGTGCGTCTTCCAGGTCACCGAGGAAGGCCTCATCGACGCGTGAGTTCGCGCCCCCCTCTTTTTCCCCCTTTTTTCCTCCTTCTTCGTTCTTTAGCGCATTCTTTTTTTCGTTTTTTCCTTTGTTCCTAGTAGGTTTCCGTGCGAGCATGTGCCACTCCTCGCGTCGTGGCGATATCCGCGCATAGCGCGGCACGGGCTCGCATGGCAAAGACTCGTAAAGAACCGTCCGAGATAAACCCGAGAAAGGACGTTCTCGCGACCAGTTTTTCATTAAATTTTAATACTTCCCCGCGAGACCCTTGGCCGCGGGGCTGGCGCCCCGCAAAACACGCAGGTGAATACGGCAATGTATGGTGAAGACCGGTATGGTGGCGGGGGGTTCGCCCGCCAATCCACGCCGCCCGTGAGGGAAGGCGAGGAGTTCGACGTGACGATAGAGGCCGTCGGCGAGAAGGGCGACGGCATCGCGCGGCGCAAGGGGTTCGTCCTCTTCGTGCCGAGCACGAAGGCGGGCGACGAGGTCAGGATCAGGGTGACCAAGGTGCTCGCTAAGGTCGGCTTCGCGGAGAAGATCGGCGAGGCGCAGAAGAAGCCGGAAACCGCCGCACCGTCCCGGCCGCAGAAGGCGCCTGAACCCGAGTTCGAGGCGCATGAGGAGCTCGACTCCGAGGACTTCGGCGAAGAATCCTGAACCTTCTTTTTTCCCAAACATTTTAGTACCTGTGCTGCTCCGTTCTGCGGCATGCGTCTCTTCGTCGCGATCGACCTCCCTCCGGAGCTCCAGGAACGGATCCGCGAGCTGGAGGAAGGGCTCGGATCATCGTTCCGGAAGATGGACCCCGCAGACATCCATCTGACCATCAAATTCTTGGGTGAGGTCCGCGATGAGAAGCTCGATAAGGTGAAGGCCGCGCTCTCTTCCGTGCGGATGTCCGAGGTCAAGCTTGAGTCGACGAAGCTCGGCTCCTTCCCGCATGTCCTCTGGCTCGGGGTCAAGTTGAACTCCGAGCTGGCGCAGCTCCAGCAGGAGGTGCAGCGCGCGGTGCGTCCGTTCGCGATGAACGACCCGCGCGCCTTCAAGCCGCACCTCACGATCGCTCGGTTCGAGCGTTTGAGCGGAGAGGATGAGGCGCTGCTGAAAGGGCTGCTCAAGGAGCGTGTCGAGGAGAGGTGGAAGGCCTGCTCTTTCACGCTCTATCAGAGCATGCTCACGGCCGCGGGGCCGCGGTACGAGGCGTTGGCGCGCTTCCCGGCGTGAACTCGTCGTCGCGCGTGAGGAACTGTGCGAGGTACTCGATCGTCGGCCCGACGACCGGGCTGCGGGAGACAGCGACGCCGTGGATCTCGTGACGCGGTATCCCCCGTTCTTCGAGGCTGCGGCGCAGGTACGCGAACGTCTGGTTCTCGGGGGGGTTGACGAGGACGACCACGTTCGGAAGGAGATACTCGTCAGGCGAGCCGGGCAACGCGGCCGTGCCGTATGCGAGGCCGTTGCGTGCCTCGTGCTCCGCCTTGGCGCGGAGGTGGCTGTCCTGCATCACCACGCCGCGCCACGCCAGTTCTTTCGCGAAGAGCGTCCGTTGTTGTCGGATGAGCGCCATGACTTCCTCGTAGTCGTCCCGCTCCGTGCCGAGGATGCGTCCGACGGAGTCGTAGACTGTGAAGTCGAGGCAGCGCGCGAGCTTCCGTGCGAACGCGTCCGTCTCGCAGCGGTGTTGGCCTTCGATGGCTATGAGGAGGTTCTTCATACTATGCCTGCCAGCGTTCGGCCTCTGTTTAAATCCCTTTCTCTTGCTGAGGGACGACAAAAATTATTTTCTATATAGCATTTATTATGGATTAGTTTTTTAAACCCCTCCTCGCTCCTCAAAAGCATTACCTCGCCTCCCGTCGGAGTTCGGGAGGCCCCGCGTCGTCGCGGGCGCACAGGTGATAAAGCTGCGGAAAAGGACGAGAACTTCTCTCCTTATCCGAAGACAGGCGCGAGCCGCGCAGCGGAGGCTTCGTCCTCCCTCCGGTCCGGGGTCTTGTCGGGCGCTCGGGATCATGGCTCACGCCATCCTCGCGCCCGGACACCGTTCCAAGGCGGCGCTGCTCGCGGACGAAGCAAACGGAACGAAGAACCGAAGGTGAATACCATGACCGACGAGACCATCGACCTGCTCGTGCCGAACGAGGAGTACCTGAAGAGCGGCATCCACATCGGCACGAAGTTCAAGACCAAGTACATGAAGGACTTCATCTACAAGACGCGTCCCGACGGATTGTCCGTGCTGAACATCGAGGAGATCGACAAGCGCATCCGGATCGCCATCACGTTCCTCAGCGCGTACGAGCCCGGCGACATCGTCATCGTCTCGAGAAGGGAGAACGGCTGGAAGGGCGTCAAGAAGATGGCCGAGCTCCTCGGCATCCGTTACTTCGCCGGCCGCTACCCGCCGGGCATCTTCACGAACACGCAGCTCAAGGGATTCGTCGAGGCGAAGCTCGTCGTCGCGTGCGACCCGTGGCCGGACCGGAACGCCATCACGGACGCGGCGAGCGTCGGCATCCCCATCGTCGCGTTCTGCGACACGAACAACCAGGCGAACAGCATCGACCTCGTCGTGCCGTGCAACAACAAGGGGAAGAAGAGCCTCGGCCTCCTCTTCTACCTCCTCACCAAGGGCATGATGGAGGCGAAGGGCCTGCTCAACAAGGGCCAGGCGCCGGATTTCACCGTCGACGACTTCACGAGCGAGTGAGCCGGAAAAAACCTTTTTTTCCTTTTCCTCTTTCTTCACGTTGTCATCATCGTTGCCGCGGAGGCTTCGTCCTCCGTCCGGTCCGGGGAAAGAACGGCGGCTCGCGATGATGGCCGCAGTCACGCCGCTCCGCGCCGTTCCCGATCTTCGCGTTCTCCGAACACGAGCCTCAAGAATCGGCCATGCCCGCCGCCGGGTCTTGCTCCGAGGCGCAAAGGTCCTCGGAACGCGCACGTTCCCCACGGAAACGTTCGTTTCCCGTGGGTTCGCGAGAACCCGTGCGCAGGAACCAAGGGCGACTGCGGCAACGATGATGCTCTCGATCGGTATCTCTCCTCAGCAAGATTTAAATAGCGCGGCAGCGGCGCTCCCCGCATGGAGAAATATGACCGGAAGCTCGTCGTCGCCGCCGTGCTGATCGCGGGCATCCTCCTCTTCGGGACGGTCTTCTTCCACGTCATCGAGGGGTGGCGTTTCATCGACGCCTTCTACTTCTCCGGCATCACGCTCACCACCGTCGGCTACGGCGACATCACCCCGCACACCGACTTCGGCAAGATCGCCGCGGTCTTCT
Source organism: Candidatus Woesearchaeota archaeon (assembly GCA_027371725.1). Classification (GTDB taxonomy): domain Archaea; phylum Nanobdellota; class Nanobdellia; order Woesearchaeales; family UBA525; genus UBA153. The sequence continues at coordinate 6,056 of DAHXMN010000011.1, forward strand.
TCGCCTTCGCCGGCATCAGCATCGTCTTCTACAGCCTCAGCATCATCGCGCAGCGCTACTTCGAGCGCGAGGAGCAGCGGCTCCAGCAGATGTGGGAGGCGACCACGCCGCATCGCCGCCTGATGATCTCCGCAGGGGTCAAGCCGCTCGCGAAGCAGTTCAACAGGGTGACGAGCAAGGTGACTGAGACCCTCACCGGCCGCCACCCTAAGTCGGAGTTCCGTCCACTCGACGAGGACATGCGGTGGTGGCTCAATCTCCAGAAGCACAAGCGGATGCCGCCGCCGAAGCGCTGACAGCATCAGCGATCTTTGTCCGTCTCTTCGATCTTTATCCCTTCGCCTGTTCTTTCTTCCCGCCGAAGAAGATGTTGAAGACGAAGATGACGATCGCGGCGGCGATGTAGTAGACGACGAGGTTCGCGATGAAGCCGAGGAGGAAGATGAGCGTGTTCCCCGCGGCGGCGTTCGCCCCCGCGATGTTCCCTGACGCGCCGGTCGAGACCGTGGAGAACGCGTCCGCGCCGGCGAGGAGGCCGTTCGTCACGGGGCCGGCCGCCCAGCCGCCGAAGGCCCAGACGCCGAGGAGAAAAAGGACGATGAAGAGCACGAAGTGCGCGAACCCGTGATGCTTGATTTTTTTCTTCATGGATGGTCACCTGTCCTTTCGCGGCGCCGCGGCCTAGTTGTTCTCCCTCCGGTCCGAGACATCGTCGGGCGCTCACGCAGATGGTCCGCGGACCATGTTCGCGCCCGTCAATCGTGCCAAGGCGGCGCCGCTCCGGACGGTTGCTGCGTTGCTCCTCTATTCCTCGACCTGCTCGACGCCGTCGTCGGTGATCCGGAAACGGACCTCTTTCTCGGGCAGGGAGCGATGCTTGCGGAGGAACGCGACGCGCGTCCCGTCCGGCCGCTTCTTGATCTCGATGAGGCACTTCGACGCGTACCGGAGGATATCGCCGCCCACCATCTTCGTGCGCTGCTCCTTCCCGTCGGGCGCGTCGACGTCCGCGTACACCTGGTTCGTCACGAGCACAGGGATGGATTTCTTCCGCGCGATCTCCGTCAGGTAGCTGAGCTGCAGCCCCAGCTCGCGGTTCACGTTGTACACGTCCTTGTTCTTCCCGAGCTCGAGCCGGTACAGCATCGCCGCGCTGTCGAGGATGATGACGCCGATCTTCTCCGTCACCAGCCGGCGCAGCTTCTCGAACGCCTTCCGCTGCTCCTCGAACGTCGTCGGCCTGAGGAAGATGACCCGTGCGAGCACGTCCTTGTACTCCGGGCAGACCTGCTTGAACCGCGAGAGCGAGAAATTGCCTTCTGTGTCGATGTAGATGATCTTCTTCCCGGCGAGCTGCTCGCTGTTCGCCACGGCCAGCAGCAGGAAGTTCGTCTTCCCCGTGCCCGGTCCGCCGTAGAGCGTGGTCAGGACGTCCTTCTCGTAGCCGCCCTCGAGCAGCCAGTCCATCGCGCCGCACCCGGACCCGATCCGCGTCTCCATGGCCTCGGAGTTGGCGATGCCCCTTTTATGTGCTTCGCCGGGAGGAGGAAAAAAGCCGTCCGACGTCCTTCGGCAGGCTTCGCGACGTTCCCGGCTTCCCGTAGACGCGCTCCAGCAGGCGTTCCCGACAGCGGGAGCCGCTTGCGCGTCGGCCGTCGGCAGGCCGGCGCCTTTTTGTCGTGACTCCGGAATGGGGAGGAACCATAACTTTTTTATACGCAACCCTGCTCTGCGGCCTCAGAGGGGGTGGGCCGGCCCCTGCAGGCGCCGGACGTGTCCGCAGCGACAAGCGACTTGACAACGGTTTGACAATCAGGCAAAGGTGATACATTGGCACAGAAGAAGAACGGCGCGAAGCGCCCCCGGAAGGCAAGCAGCGGCCAGAAGGCCTCCACGGCCGCTCCCAAGCGCAAGAAAGAGGCCTGGCGCAGGCCCCTCCTCCTCGGCATCGTGATCGTCGTCGGCATCGCCCTCGTCGCGGCGGGCGCGATCCTCCTCTTCCACCATCCGGACCGCAAGCCGGTCGCGACGACCGTCCAAGAGGCGCTCGACGCGTTCCGGGGCAGGAACGTCTCCGAGATCGTGGTGAACGACCTCGCGGCGGACTTCGCGAGCGGCAACTACACGATCGGGCAGCTGACTGCGAGATACCCCGGCTTCGGCCCGGACATCGAGGCGGTGGACGCCGCGCTGCGGAACGCCGAGCAGGAAGTCCTCGCCGTGGTGAACGGTTACGAGATCACCCGCGCCGCCTTCAACAGCCAGCTCAACCTCATCCCGCCGAGCTACCGCAGCGTCATGACCGACGACCAGATACTCCAGGAGATGATCAACGAGCAGCTCATCGTCCAGGACGCGCAGCGCCTCGGCCTCACGCCCTCGAAGAGCGACATCGACCGGGCGTACCAGAACCTCCTCGTCCAGGGCAACCTCACCGCGCAGCAGCTCGAGGAGAACATCGCCTCCTACGGCCTCACGGTTGACGACCTGCGTTCCATGCTCGCCCGCCAGCTCACCATCGACAAGGTGATCGCGCAGGAGGTGGACGCGAAGGTGAACGTCACGGCCGCGGACGCCCAGGCGTTCTACGAGCAGAACAAGGGCGAGTTCCTCACGTCGGGGAACGTGACCGTGCGCCACATCCTCATCGCGCCGAACGCGACCCTGAACGACACCGCGGCCAACACAGCGGCCGAGGCGCTCGCGGAGCAGGTGCTCGCCAAGTACAAGGCCGGCGCGGACTTCTGCACGCTCGTCACCGAGTACTCGGCCGACGCGGGCAGCGTCGCGGACTGCGGCCAGTACACCTTCGGCAAGGGCGTCATGGTCCAGCCGTTCGAGGACGCCGCCTTCAACATGACCGACGGGGAGACGAGGATCGTGCACACCCAGTTCGGCTACCACGTGATGCTCAAGATGGGCAGTAGCCCGGGACGCCAGCTCACCTACGGCGAGGTGGCTTCCGTCCTCCTCCAGCAGATGCACGATCAGGCGCGTCTCCAGGTCTACCAGGACTTCATCCAGGGGCTGCGCGGCAACGCCACCATCGTTGACAACCTCGCGAATGCGTCGGCCGGAGCAACGCTTCCGGCGGCGAACTCCGAGGAGGCCCAGGAGCCGGTCGGCGCCGACGTCACGACGGGCAGCGGCGAGGAGAGCGCTCCCGCGGCGTCTCCTCCCGCCTCGGAGAACGCCTCGGGCGACAGTTCCGCTTCGGCCGGCGCGACCGTCACGGTCCAGTCCACCGGCGACATCCAGGCGAACATGCCGGCGTCGCTCGCGGGCTTCGCCTCCTGCCTCACCAGCAAGGGCGTCGTCCTCTACGCCGCGTCCTGGGACGCCACGTCGCAGCAGGAGATCGCCAAGTTCGGCGACGGCTCCGCGGACCTGGATGTCGTTGACTGCGCCGCGCAGAACGCGACGTGCACCGGCGTGCAAGCCTATCCGACGTGGAAGGTGGGCGGCAAGCTCTTCCTCGGCACCATGTCCCTGGATGAGCTGAGCCAGCGCACCGGCTGCGCGCTCGACTGAACGGAACCTTTTCCCTCTTTCCTTCTTCTTTCGTTCCTTTCTTCCTGCAGCATCCCTCCTTTCACCCCCTTCTTGTTGTGTTCCTCCTAGTGAGCTTCCGTGCGAGTATGCGTCACTCCTCGCGTCGTGGCGATATCCGCGCATAGCGTGGCACGGGCTCGCACGGCAAGAATCCCTAAGAAAGGCCCAAGGACGATCTTCCCTTTCCCGTCAAAGATTTTCCAAACAAAAGCCTTTTTTCTCGTCGATGAAACCCTCGACATCCTGAAGGAGGCGTTGCTGATGGCGGCGATGCCCCCGCCCATCGTCTCCGTTGACTGCCTCCTCCGTTGACTGCCTCTTGACAGTGCTCTGCTCCCTCGCCATCGCGTTCCTCCGTCGCCCCGAGCGGAACGAGGGATCTTCCTCGCGTTCGGCTTCGCCGCGATGATCGTCTCCGTAACATTCTCCGTCAGCACCGGCGTCGAGACGTTCCGACGCGGTTCGCTCTTCGGCCTCATGCCGCTCCGGCTCCCTCTCCTCCAGGGTCATGCCTTCGTCACGATGCGGCGCGCCGTCGTCATTCTCGGCAGAAAGTGAATCGCCCCTCGGCAGTTACTCGCTCTCATCACCGGTTCAGCCGGGGAAAACCTCATCATCGGGGCGGAAAGATACTAGTATTCGACGCCTCGCCGCGCGAGGACGCCCTGTTCGTAGTAGTGCTTTCGCTTCACCATCTCAGTCACCAGGTCGGCCTTGTCGAGCAGCTCCTTCGGGACTTCGCCGCTCCACGCGCCGCCCGTCAGGACGAGCTCGACGTGGTCCGGCTTCGCGTCGATCAGCTCGAGCGCCTTCTCCAGCGGCAGCATGCCGTACGTCACCGCGTAGACGAGCTCGTCGAGGATGACGAGGCCGTAATCCCCACCCTCCAATATCTTCTTCGCGTGGCTGTACGCGTCCTCGCAGAACTGCCGCTGCTTCGCGTCGTTGACGAAGCAGTACCTGCACGTGCCGCACGGCTCGTCGTCGCGGACCTGCATCGCCTCGATCTCGAGGAACTGCTCCTTGTCGAACTCCGCGATCCGGAGCTGCTTGTCCTCGCGGATGCAGCCGCGGCCGAACTGGCGGATCTTGAACCTGCCGTCGAGGAAACGCTCGGCGGCGAGCAATTCGCCCGTGTACTTGCCGCCCTTCATGAACTGGACCATGTAGACGAGGATGTTCTGGCCGACGGCGCGGAGCGCGAGGCCGACGGCCGCGGTCGTCTTCCCCTTCCCCTGGCCGATGTAGGCGTGGACCAGCCCGTTCTTCATGCGTCAGACCTCGTCCCTCATCGCGAGAATTCCGCGAGGCTCTTGTTCTCTGAGAGCACCTTCAACTCCTCCCGGATCGAGCGCCTTTCCCCTTTCTGCTCGTGCGCCTTGCTGAGCAGCGAGGTGACGGTCAGCACCTGCTCGCTCATCGAGCCGTCGCGGTAGATCGTGCACCCTTTGCAGCCGAGCTTCCACGCGAGGAGGAAGACATTCTCAACGTCGAGCAGCGTCGCGTGGTTCGGCAGGTTCACCGTCTTCGAGACCGCGTTGTCGACGTGCGCCTGCACAGCGGCCTGCATCCGGACGTGCCAATCCGGCGCGATGTCGTGCGTCGTGACGAAGACGCGCTTCACCTCGTCCGGCACCTCCTTGACCGCGGCCAGTCCGAAGTTCGCGATCCGCTCGACGAGCTCCTCCGAGTAGAGACCGAGTTCCACGAGCCGCTCCTTGAGATGGGGATCGATGTAATAGAACTCCTCGCCGCCGAGCACCTTCTTGACGTAGCTGACGTTGAAAAGCGGCTCGATCCCCGAGCTCGTCTCCGCGATCATGGACGTGCTGCCCGTCGGGCTGACGGCGAGCCGGGCCGCGTTCCGCAGCTTCCGCTCATCCGCCTTCTCCTTGCCCGTGAACCGCTTGGACTTGGCGCAGTAGACGCTCATCTTCCAGTCCGGGAAGGGTGAGCGCTCCTCCGCGAGCGCCTCGCTCGCCTCGTCCGCCGCCTCACGGACGGCTTTCATCACGTCGCCCGCGATCCTGACGCCGTCCTCGCTGTCGTACGGGACGCGGAGCTGGACGAGCATGTGCGCCAGCCCCATGACACCCAGCCCTATCTTGCGATGGCGCCACGTCACGGTCTGCGCCCGTTTGATCGGGTACTGCGTCGCCTCGATCATGTCGTCGAGGAACCGGACGCCGAGCGCCACCACCTCCTTGAGCCGCTTCCAATCCACTGCGTGCTCGTCCGTGACGAAGTTCGCGAGGTTGACGCTGCCGATGAACCCCTGCTCGTACGCGCTCAGCAGGAACTCCGCGCACGAGCTGGTCGCCTCGAAGGGGTGGTCCGGCACGGGGTTGGAGCGTTTCATCGTGTCCTTGAACAGCACGCCCGGGTCGCCGTGGTTCCACGCGCTCGCCACGATGAGGTCGAAGACCTGCTTCGCGTTCATCCGCGCTACGACCTCGCGGGTGGAGGGGTCCTTGAGCGCGTACTCCTTGTCCGCGATGACGGCGTGCATGAACTCGTCCGAGAGGAGGACGCTCAGGTTGAAGTTCTCGAGGATGCGCTCCTGCGATTTGGCGGTGATGAAGTCGAGCGCGTCGGGGTGCGTGACGTCGAGGACGGCCATGTTGCCTCCCTGGCGTCGGCCGCCCTGCTTGATAGTCTTCGCCGACTCGCTGAACAGCCTGAGGAAGACCAACGGGCCGGAGGCGACGCCGCCGATGGACTTGACGCGCGCCCCCTTTCGTCGGAGGTCTGAGAAGTTGAACCCTGTGCCGCAGCCGACCTGCTGCATCTTCGCCGCGTCGTACAATGCGCGGTAGATCGCCGTCAGGTCGTCCCCGACGGGGATGGCGATGCTGCTCGCCAATTGCTGATAACCGGTGCCCGCGTTCATGAGGCACGGGCTGTTCGGCAGGAAGTCGAGGTCGCGCATCGCCCGCTTGAACCGGTTGCGCCACTGGCGCTGCTCCGCCTCGTCCACGCCGAACTTCTTCTCGGCGGCGGCGACCGACTTTGCGACGCGATCGAACATCTCATCGGGGGATTCGAACCAGCCGCGCTCCTCGTCGCGCAGCAAGTAGCGTTCTCGGAGGAGCTTGAGCGCATTGATGCTGAGGTCCGTGCTGACCTGCTTGCCGATGAGCGCCGATTTCGCGTTCCGTTCCGCCGCCCGTTGCTCCCGGTAGAGGATGAAATGCCTCGCCACCCGGTGGTGGCCGCTCTCCATGAGCGTCTCTTCGACGAGGTCCTGCACCTCTTCGACGTACGGGAGCCGTTTGCCGCTCTCCTTCGCGTAGACCTTGAGGAGCTTCTTCTCGACCTTCTCCGCGAGTTCAGCCACGGGAAGCTTCTCCTCGGACGCCTCGGCCGCGAGCTCGATGACATGCTCGATCTTCTCCCGCTTGTACGGCACGATCCTGCCGTCCCGCTTCTTGACCTTCTCGAGAACGAACTGCTGCGCCATGCAAGGACCCCTTGTCGAGGGGAAAACAAGGCCATGTTTAAAAATATTTGGACGGGTCTCCCTCTGCTCATTCGCCACCCTCATCTTTCCGCGCCCATTCCCTTTTCGCCCCTCTCGCTCTTCCGCGTCCTTGTGCAGCGCAC
>DAHXMN010000120.1 GCA_027371725.1 Candidatus Woesearchaeota archaeon
CTCCACGCCGCGTTTATCCATGGGACCACCTCTGGGCTTCTGACGGGGAACCGGGAAAAAGGGCTTTATAAATATTGCGGGGCGGCGCCGAGAAACGCGCGGGGAAGGCTGCTGACGGGGAAAGGGGCTATTGCAGGTTCTCCGCGCCGTTGACGATGGAAGGCGGCCCCTCCTGGAAGACGCCGCTGCAGCCGAGTGCCCTGTAGCCGGTGCCGTCGTTCGGGACGAGGACGACGTACGCGTACCATTCGGGGTAGGGGATCTCCTGGTGCGTCTTCACCGCGAGCGTGATGCCGCCGAAGACGACTGCGCCCACCGTCGCGACGGGCGCCGCTATGACTGCGCAGACGCCGCCGCTCACCACCGTGCAGACCGCGAGCACGCCCCCGAGCGCGCCGACCCCCGCCATCACCCCCGTCCCCGGCACCGCGTCCTCGACGACGCGCACCGCCGCCGCAGGGTCCCGGTCGAGCATCTCCAGGTAGGTCTTCATGGAGTGGTATTTGTCGTAGTAGAAGACGACCGCGTACTGCTTGCTCGTGTCGAGGGGGAGGTAGGACGTGTCCTTGTTCGTCGGCAGCGTGTAGTCGGCGGTGGTCTTCGGGAAGAGATACTCCTCGTACGTGCCGCCGCCGGGCTTGTTCTCCGTGCGGAGATAGTCGCTCAGTCCGCCGAGCTTCTTTCCCGGCTCCGTGAAGGTGAGGACGCTGCACGGGTTGCAGTATGTACCCTCGTCCTTGAAGAGCTCGACGTCGCCGTGCTGCCACCGGTCCCAACAGAAGACGAGCTGGTCGGCAATCTGCCGCTTTGCCTTCGCGTCGTCGCTGTTGTCGATCGTGACGTTGTTCGCTGTGCAGGCGATCGACGGTGCGCCGCGCTCCCCGCTCGTCTTGACGAATTGCGAGTGGAGCTGGATGGAGGAGCGGCACTTCTCCTCCTGCGCCTTGCTCGCGCCGGCCGTCATGTTCTGGACGAGGACGACGAGGAGGATGATGAGCGCCAGGGCGGCGAGGGCGATGATGGCGAGCCGCTCCGTGGTGATGTCCGCTCCTGCCATGCGCTCACCCGAGGAACGTCCCGCACAGGTCGGTCGTGTATTCCGAGGCGGGGATGATGAGGGGGGCGTACGTCGTGCCCGCGGGCTGCGTGTCGACGACCTCGCCGTTCTGCCTCTTCTTGACGAGATCCTCGTCCTGGCCGAGCTGGTAGAAAATGATGACATAGGATTGGTCGGGCGTCAGCTTGAGGTCCTTCATGAACGGCACGAACTTGTACTCCGTCGGGAGGAAGTGCGGTATTCCCAACACAGTCAGGGCGGACCCTTCGACCTGCCCGAAGACGATCTTCGCGGCGAACTGCTGCTCGCAGCTGCCCCCCTCAGAACCGTTGTACCAAGGGATGCCGAACGGTTTCAGCAGGCTGATTGTGTCCGGCGCGATGCTCTTCGTGCTGTGGTCGCAGATGTGCGGCTGGAGGTAGAGGTACTCGAGGTACGTCGGCGGCTGCGAGCCGATGACTTTCGGGTACGGCCTGCTGGTGTTGGTGGCGAGGAAGTCGAAGAAGGGCGTCTGTTTGGAGGCGTCGAACGTCGCGCCCTTGTCGAAGTGGAGCTCGCCGCAGACGAAGCACGCGGTGTTGTCGTTGCCGATGTCGACCTGGTTCGTCCAGTAGCTCTTGCCTTCGAGGAACTCGTACCAGCACGTCGCCATCTCCGAGGCGGCGACGCTGTTCACGATGCCGGGCGTGAGCGTGCTGTAGCTGCTCTCGCTCTTCTGCCGGTCAGGGTCGTAGTAGCCGCTCTTCTTCCCGTTCGTCTCGACGTGGTCCTCGGTGAACGTGATCACCTGGCGCGTGCAGTCCGGCTGGACGAGGTGGATGTCCGTCGCGCCGGTGCCGGTCGGGTTGACCCAGAGCTTCGCGTAGCCCTCGACGGAGAGCCTGCACGCCTCGACGTCCTTCATCCCGAGCACCGAGTACTGGGTCTTCATCCACCAGACGATGAGGATCAACGCCGCTGCCGCGAAGAGGAGGAGGATGACCATCTGCTCGATCGTGAACTCCCCTCGCCGCGCCTTTCCCATGATAGTCACTTCCCGAAGAAGTTCTTCCACACGATGAATGCCAGGATGAGGACGATCACCCCCCAGACGATCCACGTGACCATCGTCCCTTCCAAGAGGCTGCCCCGTCGCATACACTCGTCCGGGGAACGGCGGTTTTTAAGGTTTCCTGTCAGGGAGGCTCGTAATGAACGCGTCCGTTACCGCCCTCAGGTCGCGCCACAAGACCCGGACGCGGCACGCCAGACCCGGGGACGCCCCCTCCCAGGCGGTCGGGCGGCCGACTCGAACTCAGCGAGTGGCGCGAAGACGGCAACGCACGACGGGAAGAACGTCTTTTTCCGTGCATGGAGCACCCCGCAATATTTATAAAGTCCCGTTGCCCGGGTTCCCGTCAGAAGTTCAGAGGTGGTCTTCCATGGCTCAACGCGGCGTCGAA
>DAHXMN010000121.1 GCA_027371725.1 Candidatus Woesearchaeota archaeon
TCTCGTCGATGAACGGTATGCCTCCGACGCGGCCGGTGAGATAGGCGCGTTCGTAATCAGCGGTCTCGCGCAATTTGAACTCGATGAGCGAATGCAGTTCCGTACCCTGGTTCGGCTCTTTCGAGCAGATGTAGATCTGGTCCCTCCTGAGGAGGTCCCTGTCGAGGAGATTCGTGTTATGCGTCGTGAAGATGATCTGCGCGTTCTTCTTGTTCTGTTCGCTCTGGAACAGCCGCACGATGAATTCCGCGATGACGGGGTGAAGGCTGGATTCGAGCTCGTCGATGATCACGACTTTTCCGCCCTCGAGGATTTCGAAGATCGGTCCGAGGAGGGAGAGGAACTTCTGCGTGCCCAGCGACTCTTCTTCCATGCCGAACTCAACCACGCTCCCGTTCCCCCGCCGGTGGACGAACCGGATGTCATACACGTCCTGCTCTTTCTCCGTCTGGTTGAACTTGGTCCCCTCCGCGCTCAGATGCATCTCGACGCCAGGGACCTTCTTCCGTTCTTTCTTTATGACGAGGTCGGCGATCCCGCCGAAATCCGCCTTGTGCAGGAGGTCCACGACCCGTTCTTTCAGGTCGGCGTTCCCGTACATCTTCTCAATAGTGTAGACCATCCATTGGGGATCATGGTTGATCACGAGGTCGTTCACGATGAAGTCGTACGCGTCTTTCGTCCGTTCGTAGTTGAGGGCGGTGGCGCGGGAAAGGTAGAGGACGTTCTCGCCCATCTGGCTCGCGATCAGCTCTTGTTTCGACTTGTCGATGTTGAACTTGAACTCTTTCGTATTCAGCCGCGAGAACACCTGCGCCTTTCGCGGTTTGGCGCTCTCCTCCCAGCAATACAGGTATTCCGTAATGATCCTCGAATCGAGGGACGTGAACCCGTATTGGTACTTCACCCCGTTCTTTATGAACGTGATCTCCAGCTTCGTCGGTTGGGTCAGCATGCGCTCTTCCAGCTTGAACTGCGTCTGCTGGAACTTCGTCTCAATGTTGAACGAGTGCGAGAACTTTACGAGATGCCAGAGGAAGAAGAGCGCCTTCGTGATGTTCGATTTGCCTGAGGCGTTCGCTCCGTAGATGGCGATTGATTTGAGGAGACGGTTCTTCTTCTGCCCGATGACGTTCCTCGGCAGGCGTTTCGTGCTGGTCGCGGCCAAGTCTAGGACGAGCTCGTCCTTGATGGAGAGGAAGTTCTGTATCTTGAACTCGATTATCATGGAAGTGGAGAAACAACACAGATTTATAAATTTATCTGTATTTTATGCATATATAACGCAATAATCGTATATAAAAACAATTTATTTGTGTTTTAACGTCCCATCGAACACTCAGGACTGTTGCTTGTCCACTTCGCGGATGACGCGTTTCATGTGGCGGTCGTGGTGCTGCTCCGCCGCTGCCTGTTCCAGTGCCATGCGGACGAAGTTCTGGAAGCCTTTCCGGTTCGTCGCCGTCTCCCGGGCGAGGTGCTCCTCGCGGCGGAACCGCTTCCCGGCGAGTTGACGCGTCACCGCCAGGCCGGTGCGGCGGCTGAACTCCTCCGCGTCGATCAGTCCTTTGACGAATGCTTGCTCGTGCGCCTCGATGATCCGGACCTTTTCTGCTTGCACCACGTCCTGGAGCTCGCCGAGGAGCCACTCCCCCGGCTCCACATGATGCGTCTGGGCGATGAACAGGAGGTCGTACGCGACGGCCTTCGGCAACGCAACCACATGGACTTCTCGCTTCTTCATCGGGGTTCACCTCTCCTCGCCTTACAACGAACGGGTCAACGTAACCAGGGTCGCGCCCGCGATCAAGCGATGGCTCACGATGCTCACCCACCCGCTCTGGATGCTCGACTTCGAGACCTGCGCCACCGCCGTCCCCCTCTTCGACGGGACGAGGCCCTACCAGCAAGTACCCTTCCAATTCAGCCTCCACAAAGTCGCAGAAGACGGCACCGTCCAGCACGTCGAATACCTCTGGGAAGAGGACACGGACCCGCGACCCGGCCTCGTCGAAGCCCTGAAAGCCATCACCGACGAAGGGACCGTCCTCGCCTTCAACGCGAGCTTCGAGAAACGCGTCATCCGCGAACTCGCCGAAGCATACCCGGACGAAGAAGCATTCCTCCTCGGCCTCAACCAGCGCATGGACGACCTCATCATCCCCTTCCGCCAGTTCTGGCTCTACGACCCGGCACAGCACGGCAGCTGCAGCATCAAGAAAGTCCTCCCTGCCCTCACCGAGACGAGCTACGACGGCATGGACATCAGCAAAGGCGACCAAGCAGCAAGGGAATGGCGACGAGCCATCAACGGCGCAGAAGACAAAGAAGCAATCCTCGAAGCGCTCAGGAAATACTGCGAACAAGACACGCAAGCGATGATAGACATCATGAACATTCTGAAGAGCTTATGACGATTGTATTCATCACTCCATCGCCCTGAGCAGCTCTTCCGGGTTCTTCGCCTTGACGATGCGCTCAGGAAATACTGCG
>DAHXMN010000122.1 GCA_027371725.1 Candidatus Woesearchaeota archaeon
CCTTTGCCTTGCGTCGCTGTCAGGAGATAGTCTTTCTCCGGGTTGCTCAAGTGGAACGTCCGGACGACACTATCGATGACGGCGGGCTTTTGTCGGAGAAGGAAGGTGTAGCTACTATTCGCAAGCACCGCGTGTCCGGCGTTGCTGTTCACGAGATCCGCGACATCTTGCGTAATCAGCAAGAGTCCCATGTTGAACTTTCGGCACGTCTTGACGATCTCGAACAAGTAGCTGGCTTCTTCGGTGTGGCTCAAGAGGCTCCATGCTTCATCCACGACGAGGAGTTTCTTGCCTGGCCGCCGCTTCATCGTGATATACGCATAATCCAGGATGAGGAACATGATGATCGGCTTGACTTGCTTCGGCATATCGCCGATGTTGAAGCACACAAAGTCCTTCTTGTAGTTGATATTGCTCTGTCGGTTCAAGAAGCCAAAGACGCCCTCCGTGTAGAGGTAGAGACGGTTGATGAGGGCGCGATACGTGACCTTCTCTGATTGCGACGCCTCCTCGTCCATGTCGGTGAGCGTCTTGTAGAGATCCCCCAAGATGGGCGGCTTCTTGTATTTGTAGGTGTCAGCGGTGATCCCTTTCGCAGCGTAGGTCATGTTGACCGCTTTATCCAGGATGCTCTTCTGTACCTCGCTGAGTTCGCCGAACATGATGTGAAACAAGTCCATGAGCGCGAGGCGTTTCTCCACGTAGTCATGTCCCATGAGATCGAGCGGGTTGATGATGGTCTTGCTCTTCCGGCTGATCGTGATCTGCTCGCCATCGCAAGCTTGGACGAGACCGGCGTATTCGCCTTGCGGGTCGATGACCGTAACGCCTGCGCCGTTCATGAGCTGGCGGCTAATCAGGAGCTTGGTGAAGTAGCTCTTCCCCGCGCCGCTCGTGGCGAGGACGATCCCGTTCGCGTTGTTGAGCCGGAAGAGATCTTTGATGTAGGGGACACCGTTCTTGTTCAAGCCTAGGAGCGTGCCGCTTTCTTCCATCGTCAGGAAGGGGCTCGTGCAGGGGAAGAAGGCGCTCAAAGCTCCAGTGGTGACGTTGCGTTTGAGGCCGAGCCAGTCCTTGCCCAAGGGCATCATCGATTTATACGCCGCTGCCTGGCGAAAGAGAGGCGTTGTCGGGATAATCATAATGCTATGAAGCTCCGCCTCCACCTTTCGGGTCAGGAGATCAAGGTCGGCCTTGTTTGCGGCCTTGCACGCGATCAAGAGGCTGACGTTGAAGAGCTTCTCCTCGCCCTTTTGCAAGGCCTCGAGAACCCTGAGCGTATCCTTGTACTTGATCTCGAGAGAGGGGTTGACGCTGTGGCGTTGTTCCTCCGCATACAGATCAGCCCGTTGCTTCTGCAACTCCCGATTGAGCAAGACCATCGTGGTCTCGATGGTGAACGGCTCGATCTGAATGCTCAGGTCATAGTTCTCGTTGCTGCTGATGAGCTTGTCCAAGAAGCCGCTTTCAACGCTGCGTGGATAGCCATCAGCGACGATAACCCTGACCAGTTGACCGTCGACATCGAGGTAGTCGATGTTGTCCTTGACACAGCCAGGAGCCAACAAATACTGGATGCCAGATACACCTTCGGGCGGCTCTCTGTCGGCGGCGTGATAATATCGCTTGAGCATCTCCAAGAGCGCCTTGTCATCCAGACGGATGGCGTTGAGACCGAGTCCTCTGAGCCGGTCGAGGCAAACCCTGCACTGAATATCGAGGCTGCTTCGCTCCGGAATGATGAGGTAGAACTCCCGGTTGCGTTGCGTCGCCGTTCGCTTATTGGTGAATGCGGCGAACTCCTCATACAAGGCGCCGTTCTTCGTTCGTCTCTTCAAGCTTTCAAGATAGGGCTCGAGGCTGAGTTCTTGCGTCGTGACGACGAACTGCACCGGGAATTCGAGGCTGTTCAAGAACTTCTGAAACCCGCAGATGATCGCTTCCTGTTCTTCTGTCGTCTTGATGCCAAAGTTCAAGGGCGTGATTCGGAGGAGCGCCACACGCTCCTCGGAGAAGATCATGTCATTCTCGACCTTCTTGATCGGGACCAGGCGTTCCATGCGCTTCGTGCCGAGATGCGATTCGCGGAACCGGAGGTAGCGAGCACCGTTCCGCACCCATGTCCCGAGGTCGAAGAAGATGAACATCATCCCGAGAACGAAGGGGATGATGGCGAGGCAGAGCTTCAGATTCAGGCTCAACCTACTCGTCAAGATAACGAGGGTGATGGTACCGAACAGGACTGCCCAGCCGAGTTGGACGAACGTCAAGCCGAACATGATACGTTCCTTGTGCTGGAGTTGTTGCGGGATTTCGTAGGCCATGTTCTCACATCATCGCGGCGATGTATTTCGCTGCCTGCATCATGCTCTGTGTACCGTCGCTCATCCCTGACTTGGTCACGACGTGCTTGCCTAGGAGGAAGAAGAGGAGGTCGATCATGAGGAAGCAAGTGATCATGACGACGATCTTGTAGCTGGCAAAGA
>DAHXMN010000123.1 GCA_027371725.1 Candidatus Woesearchaeota archaeon
GAGAGCACCTGGCCGAGCTTGACGAACGTTGGACCGAGCAGCTCGAGCGTCTCGCGGACGCGCGCCGGCGTGCCCTCCGCCCTCTTGGCGCCGTGGACGATGCGCGCGCTGATCCGGGCGTGCTTGGCGAGCTTCGCGTCGAGCAGCAAGGAGTGGAAGCCCTGCTTGACGAGGATCGTGGCGATCTCGCGCAGCCGTTCGAGGTCCTTGATGCCGCGCCGGAAGGAGGCCATGCCCCGGCCTGAGGAACGGCCCTTTTTAAGTGTTGCTCGTCATCGTCTCGGGGAGAAAGCCGTAGGGAAGGGAAGAAGTCCGAAGCGAGAGGGATGACGACGCCTCGGCACAGGACCCGGACGCGAACATACTCGCGCCGTTCGTAGTGCCCGCTTCGCGAACCGCATGGTCCGCGGACCATCTACGTGAGCGCCCGACAATGTCTCGGATCGTCAGGGAGAACCTGAGCGCCGCGACGCCCTCCCCGAAAGTAGGAAGAGCATCCGTTTCCGCCGAACACAAACAATAAATAGGAGGAAGGCCAGGGAAAGGAACGGAGCGTGGACGCTTGGCCGCCAAGCTACTCATCGCAGCATCGACGGACGCGGAGATGCGGTACGCCACCGGGCTGGCGATCACCGACCAGTTCATCCTTCTCGACACCGGCGCGAAACGGTACGTGCTCGTCTCCTCGCTTGAGTACGGCCGCGCGAAGCGCGCGCTCCGGGGCAAGAGGGGGTTCGAGGTCGTCCTCTTCGACAAGCACTATGACGCGATCAAGAAAGCGCGGCAGCGGAAGGGCGCGAAGGTCCGGAAAGGCTCGGTCCTCGCCCTGATAGCGGCGGCCTACCTGAAGGAACGGCGCATCGAAGCGGTCGTGATGCCGCGGACCGCGCTCGCCATCCACGTCGAGCAATTGAAGTGCGCCGGCATCACGGTCGGGCTGGCGCGGCTCTACGACCGGAGCGTCAAGACGAAAGAGGAGATCGAGGAGATGAAGAAGGTGCGTGACGCGGCGGTGGTGGCCATGCAGCGCTGCATCGCGATCATCAAAGGGTCGAAAATCGGCAACAAGAAGGAACTCGTGCATAAGGGGGAAAAAGTGACGTCGGAATACCTCCGCGCCGAGGCGCGGAAGCTCCTCGTCGAACGCGAATGCGAGTCGCCGGAGATGATCATCAGCCACGGCACGCAGTCCGCGTACCCGCACGAAGAAGGGAAAGGCGCGATCAAGGCGGGCGAACCGATAGTGATGGATTTCTTCCCTCGGAGCATGACGACGGGGTATTGGTTCGACATGACGCGGACCGTCTGCAAAGGAAAACCGTCCGACGCGCTGCGGAAGCAATGGGACGCGGTGAAGGAGGCGCAGGACGCCGGCCTGAAGAAGGTCAGGGCGGGCGTCAGGACCGGCACGATCCATCGGGCGGTCCTCGACGTCTTCGCGAGACGCGGATACAAGACGACGACGGAAGAGGGCTACATCCATTCGACGGGGCACGGCGTCGGCCTGGAGATCCACGAGGCGCCGTCGATCCACGACAAGGGGACGGAGGTGCTGAAAGCGGGGATGGTCATCACCATAGAGCCTGGGCTGTACTACCGTGCGGTCGGCGGGGTGCGGCTCGAGAACACGGTGCTCGTCACGACGACCGGCTACAAGGACTTGACGCGGACGGAGAGGGTGTTGCAGCTATGAACCATGCCATGCAGGAACAGCTGATGTCGGCGCTCGAGGAGAACCGCGAACGGCTGACGATCGTCGAGGGGAAGAACGACAAGCGCGCCCTGGAGCGGCTCGGCTTCCAGAACATCCGGACGCTGAACAAGCCGCTCTTCAAGATCGTCGAGGAGATCGACGAGGACGAGGTGATCATCCTCACCGACCTGGACCGGCACGGGAAGGAGCTCTACCATTACTTCTTCCACGAATGCGGCCGCCGCGGCATCCGCGTGAACAACCGCGTCCGGCAGCTGCTGACCTTCACCGAGGTGCGGCAGATCGAAGGGCTGGCGAACTACCTCGAGCGGCTGGAGGCCGTGTAGATACCGGTCATTTGGCGTAAGCATCGAGGTAATCGGAGAGCTCTGGCCGCTCCTCGCGGAGCGTTTCTATCTTCCTCTTAGACAGATAATGACCGACGAGACCCCCGAAGGTTATCCCCGGCACTCCCAAGACCATCGGAAGATAAAATGCGTAGACGGGATGTTCCTCAGGAATCAACGGAAGGAGGGAAAAAGATGCGGCCGTAGATAAGACTGCTCCGGCAGCGATGCCGAATCCGACATAATTCTTCGCGAAGGCGAGTGTTTTTGCCAGACGATCGCCGAGTCTAATCCGAATCGCGTTCGTCTGGTCTTCTTTCATCTCGAGTATTGCATCCAAGTTCTCGAGATATTTCGTGTTGGCGGAGGCGAACATCTCGTCGAAATCTTTCTCGGTGATTATTTTGTTTCCGTCCGTGCGATTCAC
>DAHXMN010000124.1 GCA_027371725.1 Candidatus Woesearchaeota archaeon
TCCTTCCCGATCTCGGGGATGCTCGTCTGGCGGGAATAGCGGTCGTCCATCCTCTCAGTCCTTTTGTTCTTCTTCTCTGCAGCCGCCGCGCTGCCATTCTCCACGCTCCCTCCGCTGAAGTTCGTGGCGTTGTTCGCCAACAAGGATGCGTTGTTCGCCAACAAGGATGTCGTCGGGGATTCGGCTTGCCGTGTCTGCTGCAACGTTGCGAACCCTGTCGCCCCATCATCGTTCTTCGTGAACATCCAGAGCCCGGCGAACGCGAGGCCGAGGAGGAGGAAGACCGTCACGGCCTTGACCGCAGTCTGGCGCTTGTGTTCCCTATGGCTCTTCCGCTTCGCGTACTCGTGCGCTGTGCGCTGTGCAGCGTACGGGAGGTCGAGCTGGCCGCTCGCGCCGAGCTCCTTCTTGAGGAAGTAGTCGTGCTCCGCCTGCGTGATGCGGCCGTCCTCGAGGGCCCGGTCCGCCTTCTCCTTGAGGATGCGCTCCTTGCCCGTCCGCTCGAGGAGGAGGTCGAGCGTCATCGTCCGCCGCCTCCTTTCGCCTTCTTTTTCGGCCGCCCTGCGAGATAGACGACGCGCCTGCCCACCGTCCCTTCTTCGGTGACGATGCCGATGGTCTTGCTGACCCGTATGAGCAGTTCCGCGTCAATCAGCTTGCGATGCCCGTTGGTCTCGAACTTCGACACCGCGGCCTGCGAGACCGCGAGCGCTTTCGCGACCTGCTGCTGCGTCTCTCCGCGCGCGCGCCGCCTGAGCACCTCGAGCTCCTTCGCTGTCAGCATCCGTGCATTTTATAATATGAACAATTTATATAATTTTTGTAAATAGAAAATACTATATAACTTATGTTAATTATTACCTTCCTGTTCTTTCATCAATTTTAAATACGTGCCCTCCTCTCAGCATCCGGGGTGGCGAAGAAGGGGTCATGTCTGCGGGTGAGCGGCTGCGCTGGCGGCCCTGCTGTCCGGCAGAGCCCCCAGCAGAGTCCTGCTGTCCGGCGGAGAGATCCCTTCCGGTCCCGCTCTTTTTTCCCCGGTCTTCATGCTCTCGGAGGTGGTGCTGCGTGATGGACGATGTGGTGCAGATGAGCGGCGACTTCGACAGGTTCGACCCTGTCTTCCGGTACGAGACCGAACGCGAGCTCCAGGCGTTCCTCGACAACGAGCGCTATCGCTTCCGCGAGCGTCACATCCACATCCATGTGAAACGGCTCAACGCTTCTCTGGGGACGAACGTCCTGGTGCGGTGCACGCTCGGCTTCCACACGACCAGTGGCCGGTTCAACGTGACGGAGGAGGGCTTCGGCCTCGAGGCCGCCTTGAAGAACGCGCTCCTCGCCCTCAAGTACCAGGTGGAGCGCCACTTCGATATGCGTCAGGACGCGCGCCAGAAGGCGGAAGGCCGGAAAGGCGTCGCCGCCGAGACGTAAGAGGACGGCCTTTTCCTCGTCTTTTTCCTTTCTTCTATCTCTTTCTTCTATTCGTTTCCCCTTTCTGTCATCCTTCTTTTTACCCATCTTCCTTATTACTTTCATTACTTTTTTCTCTCACAGCCATTGCCACGCGACGCGTGAACATTGTCCGAGCCGCGGCTCGGCGATTACTGTGAGAGCGAATACCAGAAAAAATACCACCGCTAGAAGGGACATCGGAACTGACGATTACTCGATCACTTCTTTCCGCACGCGGCGCAGCCCGGCCGTTTCGTCGTCTTCACGACGTCGAGGCGCGGCGTCCAGACGTCGAACGAGACCAAGCCCTCCGTGCACGGCTGGCCGAGGAGGATCTTCAGCGCCTCGGTCGCCTGGAGCGAAGCGGCCATCCGGACGGCGGCGCCGAGCACCCCGGTCTCCGCCGGCGTCTTGGACGGCTTCCGGCCGCCGAGAAGGCAGGCGAGGCACGCCCGCCATTCCTTCGACGGGTCGACGACGTAGACCATGCCCTTCAGCCCCTGCGCGCTGCAGAAGACCGTCTTCTTCTCCCTCTCGAGGGCGTAGCCGTTGAGCAGGAACCTCGTTTCCAGGTTGTCCGTGCAGTCGAGGACCAGTTCTGCGCCGTCGAGGAGCCCGAGCGTCTCCTCCGTCATCCGCTCTTTCACCAGGATGAATCCGGCGTCGCTGTCGATCCCCCGGAGATGGAGGGCGAGCGCGTCCGCCTTCGGCTTCCCGATGTCCGCTTCCTCGTACAGCGTCTGGCGCTGGAGGTTCGACAGCTCCACGCGGTCGTCCTCGACCAGGAGGAGCGTGCCGACCCCTGCCCGCGTCAGGACTTCCGCGACGTTCGTGCCGAGGCCGCCGCAGCCGACGATCGCGACCGTCGACTTCTTCAGGATCTTCTGGCCTTCCTTCCCGATCTCGGGGATGCTCGTCTGGCGGGAATAGCGGTCGTCCATCCTCTCAGTCCTTTTGTTCTTCTTCTC
>DAHXMN010000125.1 GCA_027371725.1 Candidatus Woesearchaeota archaeon
CGCCACGGACAAGGCGATCTTCTTCGAGAACGACGAGTACGCCGTCCTCACCGCGGATAGCTATGAGTTCTTCGACGCGAAGGGGAAGGGACTGAAGAAGGCGTCGAAGACGTTCACCTGGACGACGATCGCCGAGTCGAAGGATTCCTATGAGCACTTCATGCGGAAGGAGATCGACGAAGAGCCGGTCGTCTGCCAGCGACTGATCGTCTCGCTCCGGGGCGAGCAGCGCGACCGGTTCGAGGGGCTCGTCAGCCTCATCCGGAAGGCGAAGAAGACCGTCTTCACCGCGGCAGGCACCGCGTACCACGCGTCCCTGCTCGGCGCCTCCTTCCTGCACCAGCAGGGCATCAACGCCCAGGCGATCATCGCCTCGGAGTTCGAGAACTTCATCACCGTCGACAACGAAACAGTCGTCATCGCGGTGTCGCAGAGCGGCGAGACCATGGACGTCATCGAAGCGTTGAAGTACTCGAAGGAGCGGGGCGCGACGATCGCCGCCATCGTCAACGTGCCGTACAGCACGCTCGAGCGGATGTCTTCCCTGTCGTTGCAGATCCTCGCCGGCCCCGAGGTGGCGGTCGCGTCGACGAAAGCGTTCACCAACCAGTCCACGGTGATGCTCGCGCTGGCGCAGGCGTTCGGCTACGCGGACGGATTGGAACACCTGCCGAAGAAGCTCACGGAGACGCTGAAGCTCGAGCCGAAACTCGAGAGGCTCGCGAAGGAGCTGCACCACCACAAGGACCTCTACGTCCTCGGCCGCAAGCTCGGCTACCCGGTCTCGCGCGAGATCGCGCTGAAGATCAAGGAGATCAGCTACATCCACGCCGAGGGGATGATGGGCGGCGAGCTGAAGCACGGCACGATCGCGCTCATCGAGGAGGGGACGCCCGTCGTCTCGCTCGTGTACGACGACGACCCGAAGATGCGCTCCAGCACGCAGGAAGTGAAAGCCAGAGGCGCGCACGCCGTCATCATCGGCACGACAGCCGCGGATGAGCTGCGCGTCCCCGCGGAGAGCGAGGCGGAGTTCGCGATCCTCGCCTCCACGGTCGGCCAGCTGTTCGCGTACCACCTCGCGAAGGAGCGCGGCTGCCCCATCGACAAGCCCCGCAACCTGGCAAAGTCGGTCACTGTACTGTGAGGTGTCAAGCATGGCGAGAGCGAATGTGCATCTGAAGGCGTTCAGCGAACTGTCGACGAGAGAAGAAAGAGAGCTCGGGACGGTCGTATTGGCCGCAGTCACGGTCCCGCTCCTGCACGGAGAGCCGCCGACGGAGGCGGACCGTCGATACGCGCCGTTGTCCTGTCTCCGGCGGGCGAAACCGCTAACCCATATGCTTTCGAACGACAGCGATGTCCACAAGTACATCATCATGAGAGGTGCGAAAGTCATAGGATGCGCGGCGATAGACGAAGGGTGGGACCCCGTCGAGATGGAATCAAACCCCGTTGTACTGGTGGCGGCGATCCATCCGCAATACGGCCAGTACCGGCACGAAGTCATGGGCGCCATCTCACGGGAGAAGGAAGAAGTGCAACGCGACTGCTACTAGGGATGCGGAAGCGACGAAAAGGCGGTTACATCGTGATTGGAGCGGTCATCTTCGACATGGACGGCGTGCTCTCGGACACGCAGTGGCTGCACGAGGAGACGCAGGCGGCGGCGCTCGCGCGGCGCGGCATCGTCGTCGACCACAAGGAGCTCGGCAAGCGGTTCTCCGGCGTCCCGAACAGGGACTGGCTCGCGATCCTCTGCGACGAATATCATGTGCCGCGCAGCGTCATCCCCGGCCTGCTCGAGGAGTTCGAGCGCAGCTTCCTCTCCGAGGGGCATGGCAAGGTCCGTGCGATCGAAGGGGCCCGTGAACTCGTGGCGTCGCTGCGCCGCGCGGGGGTGCCGCTCGCCCTCGTCTCCGGGTCGAACAGCCGCGTCGTCGCCTTCGTCCTCGCCGAGCTGGAGCTCGCGGACGCGTTCAAGGTCGTGGTGACGAGCGACGATCCCGTTGCGGGGAAGCCGTCGCCCGCTCCGTTCCTCCTCGCTGCGGAGCGGCTCGGCGTCGCTCCCGAGGGGTGCGTCGTCATCGAGGACGGCGTGAGCGGCATGGTCGGCGCGCGGAAAGCGGGGATGAAGGCCGTCGCGCTCGCGCCGCCGGGGGAACGGGGACTATCCCGCGGATCTCGTCATCCACAGCCTGCGCGAGCTCGACGGGGCCGTTCTCGAGACGATAAGCGTCAAGATTTAGGTCATCTTCCTCAGCAGCCATTCTGCAGTAGTCAAATTTAAATATCGTGTCGTCATCTTCGCCGCCATGGATCGCGTCTGTCGCGAGGCAGAGAAAGAGGACGAGGCGGTGTACTCCATGCACCGCATGGCCAATCACTTCGAGCGCGTGGACGAGGCCATTGCCATGGCCGT
>DAHXMN010000126.1 GCA_027371725.1 Candidatus Woesearchaeota archaeon
CCGCCCGGAACGTGAGCTCCCCGCTTCCGGGGAAGAACGCCCGCGCCCGTTCGAACACCTCGAGCCGGCGCTGGCTGTCCTCGGCGAGCACGGCGGCCACCTCCTCGATGACCACCGCCTCGGCCTCGTCCGGGTGCGGAACGACGGGAAGAGGCACCTCTACTCGCTCAAGGACGGCCGCGTACGCCGCATCCTCGCGACGGAGGCGAGACGGTGAAGAGGAAGATACAAGTGCTCGGCTCCGGCTGCCCGAGCTGCAAGCGGCTCTACGAGATGACGAAGCTGGCGGCGCAGGAACTCGGCCTCGACGCGGACGTCGAATACGTGACGGACGTCCAGCGGATACTCGCGATGGGCCTGATGAGCAGTCCGGTTCTCGCGGTCGACGGCAAGCCGATCATCGTCGGCTTCGTCCCGGGCAGCGTCGAGAAAGTGAAAGAGCTCCTCAAGGCGCTCCCTCCCGTCGGGAGATGAGCGCATGGACATCTTCTTCCCGCTCGGATGGTTCGCCGCCTGGCTCGCCGGCGCGCTCGGCATCGTCCCCGGAACCTCTCTGTGGGATGCTGTCACGTTCTTCGTCGCGGACACGCTCAAGATATTCCTCCTGCTCGCAGCCATCATCTTCGTGGTCTCGTGGCTGCGCACATACCTGCCGCCCGAGCGCATCCGGAAGCTGCTCGCCCGCCAGCACAAGTACGTAGCGAACGTCCTCGCCGCCCTCCTCGGCGTCTTCACCCCATTCTGCACGTGCAGCGCCATCCCCCTCTTCCTCGGCTTCGTCGAGGCGGGCGTGCCGCTCGGCGCGACGTTCTCCTTCCTCGTCGCCTCGCCCATGGTGAACGAGGTGGCGCTCGTCCTCCTCTTCTCCCTCTTCGGCTGGCGGATCGCGCTCCTCTACCTCGCTTCCGGCCTCGCCATCGCCGTCCTCTCCGGCATCCTCATCGGCGCGCTCCGCCTCGAGCGCCTCGTCGCCGGATTCGTCAAGAAAGCGGAGGTCATCGACGCCGCCGCGCTTCCGAAACTGGCACGGAAGGACCGGCTCGACTACGCGAAGGCGTACACGCTCGACATCCTCAAGAATGTCTGGCTTTACGTCCTCGTCGGCGTCGGCGTCGGCGCATGGATCCACGGCTACGTCCCGGTGGACTTCCTCGCGCGGTACGCGGGCGCAGACAAGTGGTACGCGGTCCCGTTCGCCGTCCTGATCGGCATCCCGCTCTACAGCAACGCCGCCGGCGTCATCCCCCTCGTCTCCGTCCTCACGGAGAAGGGAGTCGCCATGGGGACGACGCTCGCCTTCATGATGGCCGTGACCGGGCTTTCCCTCCCCGAGTTCATGATCCTGAAGAAGGTGATGAAGACGCGGCTCCTCCTCATCTTCGCCGCGATCGTCGGCGCGGGGATCATCCTCACCGGCATCCTCTTCAACGCGCTGCTCTGAGCGTCTCTCAGCGTTGCGGAGGCCTGCTGCTCCTCCGTCGCAGCTTATTGCGATTTCGCGCCTGCATGAATCGGCGCGAAATCTGGTCTTGCTCCAAGGCAACGCTGAGAGTGACGCTTATCGTCCAAGGCGATGGCCACTGCGTTTCTGCTTAAGGATTATTGCCGGTCTGATAGCAGAGTGTCTGTCGCAACAGGAAGACGGAGAAAAAGGAAAATCCGAAAAAAGGTTCTGAAGGCCTACTCGTAGACCGACCAGATGCCGAAGACGATGGCCACAATGGCACCGAGCGGAACAGCCCAGGAAGCCATCGACGTGTAGTACCCGAGGGCGAGCAAGCCGCCAACAGCCGCGACCCAACCAGTCCATCTTGCCATTATATACCACCCCATGTTTTTTTGCAATATGTTTTCTCTCACTAAACGAAGAACCATATATATAGTTTCCGAAAAAAGGTGCGGAAACCGGACGAGAATCAGGCCAGAATGCCCTTTCTCTCCCGGTTCTTAGGCGATGGAGGTCGCCGGCCAGAAGCGAGGCGTTGCGTTCGTAGCCGCGGAGAGGAGGGAGATGGTCGCCCCCTACGGGGAACTCCGATGGCGCGATTCCAGATGCGACACGCCGAAAGCCGGCGGCCAGCGAAGCGATTCGCTGAAGGACGCTTCCCGCCCATGACTCTGCCTAGCTGCAGCCCGTCGTCGCTCCGCAATCCTCGCACAGCGCGCAGCTCCCGTTCCGTTTCAGCCGCATGGACTGGCAGCCGGGGCACCTGTCGCCAGTGTATCCTTTCGCCTTCGCCTCCGCCACCAGGCGTTCCTCCTCGGAAAGCACGCGCTCGGCCTTCTTCCGCGGCGCCTCTCCCGCGCGCGCGGCTCGCGTCGGCTTGACCTCCTTCAGATGGACGAGGTCCTGGCGTCCGAGGTACTCATGGCCCAGCACCCGGCCTGAAGGAGGAGCACCTG
>DAHXMN010000127.1 GCA_027371725.1 Candidatus Woesearchaeota archaeon
CTGCCCTGTCGGGTCGTCGAACGTCACCCCCTTCCTGAAGTTGATGAAATAGGTACAATAACTTCCGAAGCCAGGATGCTCGTCCGCGAAGCGCTTGAGGATGCCGTAGAAGGATTCCTGCGAAGGGATGGGCGCGCCATCCCGATCACGCATCATCTTGCCCGTCGCGTCCCGCGCCCATTCGATCACCGAGACGTCGCCGTCGTCGTCCGAGAGGAGCAGCGGGCGTTTCCCCGGCGGGACGTAGTCGTCGAGACGACCATCGTAGTACGCTTCCCGGGGCACGGTGACAAATCCCGCCCGATAGAGGCGTTCCAGCGTCCCCTCGAGGCCTTGCGGCGTCAAGGCGTAACGTCCCGGCTTCGCCGAGACCTTGTGGAACATGTAGTCCGGCACGCGCTGTTCGACCGCCGCCGGATCCCGGGACGGCGGCTCCGCAGCGTTCCGCGCCGCCGAAAGCGGGGCCGCCGGCATGGAGAGCGATGCCGCGAGCGCGCCCGTCAGGAGCGCGTTCTTCGCTCCCCTCCGGACGTTCCCGAGGAACGAGCAGGCCTTTCCGACCAGCCCTTCGAGGCTCATCGTCCCGCCCCGAAGAGGTGGCTTGCGTTCCTGATGGGGAGGCCCGGAGGCAAGGAGACATAGTCGTTCGCGTGTATCCGCTCGCCGAGCGCACGGTTCACACCGCCGGACGCGTCCCTGATGCTCTCCGCGTAACTCGTCGTGCCGGTGAGGTCGCGCGAGACATCCGCATAGGACATGCTTCCAGGCGCACGGTACAGAGGAGTCGCCAGCCGCCCCTCGCGCTGCGTCGCCGCAGTCTGCTCAGCGGAGAGCAGGACATAGGTGACCTCCCCGTGATTGACGAGCCCTTCCTCCGGGAGGATGAGCGGCTGCCCGGGATATATCCAGCGCCGCTGATCGTCCACCATCCCTTTGTTCGCGTCATAGAGCTTCCGCCAGTCGTTGTCGTGATAGAGCTCCTGGCGGATCCTGGAGAGGGAGTCGCCGCGTCGCGTGATGTAGACGGCGAAGCGCTGCATGGGGGCGGATAAGAGCGTCTCTCGACGTTGCGCCGCGTAGCTTTTCACGAGGACCTGCGCCTCGAGCGGTTCCCGCGTGATCGAGAGGGCACGGCCCGCTCCATCGACGGTTGTTTCTTGTCCTTGATGTGACTGCAGTTCTGCCGCGTGGACCTGCGTCTCGAGAGAACGCATGGGAGAACGCGTGGCCGGCCGTCGCGGCTCCTGCTCGGCAGAGGAGACTTGCGCGGGTCGCCGGTGCGTCCAGGCGTCCATGATCTGCGGGATGTAGAAGCTTGTCTTGAGGGTGGCGAGCCCGATCACCACGATAGTCAATCCCTTCGCGGCATACCCGAGCATCCTGTTCTTCCAATTCGTATGCGCGGTGTCGTAGAGCAGGCCTGCCTGGTGCTCGAGACGGATCGCCTCGTCGACGAACGCTTTCGTCCGCTCTTCCAGGCCTTTGAGCTCCCGTTTCCCGAGCTCATCCGCGAGGTGACGTCCCTCCTCCGCGTGCAGCCGTACCTTGTCGAAGAGGTCCTTCGCGTCCGTCTGCGAGCAACGGCCGGCGGCCCCGTTCACGAGGCCGGCATAGTTGTCCTGCAGCTTGGCCGTCTTCTGCTCGTAGGAAGCGAGCTGCGCCTCCATCCGCATCGCATACTCTTTCCGCGCATCGTCCACCCGTACGAGATCGAGGGCTCGGACGGACTTCTCCTTGAGCGAGCGGCGCGTCCGTTCTCCCGCGGCCGTGAGCGCGGCCTCCAGGTCATGGAGCGTCTCGCGCTGCTCCACGGTCGTGAGCAGTGGCCGTTGCTCCTCCAGGAACGCTGACGCTTCGGCCAGGCCATCCTCCAGATGGCGGCCCATCCGCTCGCAGAGGAGTGCGCCGTGGCGCTGCAGAGCGGTTTCCTTCTTCTCGAGCGCGTCCTGGATGCGAAGGAGCATCGTGACGTACTCCGACGCTATCGACGATCCTTCCCGGCGGAGGAGCCGCGCCGATTCGATCTGCGGCTGCAGCCGCCGCTTGATGCTCGCGTATTCCTCCGCCTGGCGCAATGAGATGCCGTCCGAGAAGGCGTTCTCGATCCATGCGTGCGCCGCAATCAGCTCCTCGAGCGGCGTCGCCCTCGCGGTCTCTGCCGCCGCGACCCATCCGGAGATCCGTTTCGCCTCAGGATCCATGCATCGCTATGCGGTCGTTCCGTTTAATAGGCGCTTCGCCGTCTTTTCTGCAAATGATCCGGCGAGACTGGAAAGGTTTGCGGAAAACAGGGACGATTGCCGGATGCTCCGACGAGAAGCCGATTCTGGCGAGATATGCCCGTGACGACGCGTCCTTTCCCGGACTGAAAAAAAAAGGAGTAATTTTTAAATAGGGTTCCG
>DAHXMN010000128.1 GCA_027371725.1 Candidatus Woesearchaeota archaeon
TAGTCCTACAAAAGAACAATAGTTATTAAGAGTGAGACGACCCCGACAAGGATGGGCGAGGAAAACAGGAGGAAGCAGGATCTCATCACCGACGAGAAGCTGACGAAGTACTTCTTGATCACTGGGGAGGCGCTCGCGAAAGCGACGGCGGCGGTCGACACGTCCTCGCCGACGCGCGAGGCGCAGGCGCGGGATTTCCTCGACATGGCGCAGCGCTACCATGACGACGCTCAGCATTTCAAGTCGAGAGGGGATTACATCAACGCGTTCGCTGCGCTGAACTACGCGCACGGCTGGCTCGACGCAGGCGCGCGGAGCCGCCTCTTCGAGGTGCACGACTCGCGGCTCTTCACCGTCGACGAAGAATAATCATTTAAATCCTCGATGCCTTCTCCGGAGGCATGGGGGAAAAGGACTGCGTACGGAGAGACCCGACAATCATCATCAGCAACAGAGGGACCGACTATCATCAGCTCGGCATCGGGCTGAACGTCCCGTTCTTCCTGAAACAGGCCGAACCGGAGAAGGATGCGAACCTCATCGAGCGGCTGCTTTCCCTCGACACGCCCTATCATTGCGATGAGCATTACGTGAACGGCCGATGGAACGGCAACGCCGTGCGCGTCTCCGCCCCGCCGATCCTCGGGAAGAAGCAGTTCATCATCGACGGCGAGGACCGGGATGGAGAACCCGCGTATCAGGACTCTGACCTGGTCCTGAAAGTGCCGGGCCTCCTGCTGCAGGGAGAGACGCTCACATTCATCTTCAATGACGGCCACCTGCCGGACGGGTGGAAGGTACGCAAATCCGAGACGAGGCCGGACGAGCGGCTGGGCGCGCTGGAGATGACCGTCGTCAGCGGCATCGCGCCCGGCCTCAGGGAAGGGTTCCGATGGGCAGAGGAGTACCTCGCGAACGGCCAGAGGGGGGAGAACGGCGCCACGCATATGTCGGAGGAAGAGACGACGGTCGCCATCGGCCCCGGCGACGGCATCATCCTCGCGAGGAAGACCGAGTGGCGGCCGCCGGATGATTGGCCCCGTGCGGCCCTCGAGATCTACACCTGACGGCGTGCATTGAGCCGAACCGGCCGCGGTGGACGTCTCACGGCCGCGCTCCGGCGCAAGCCGCATGAATTCCAAGAGAATGAGCGGTGGCGAGAACGCCTCATCAACACCCTGAAAACACCCGTCGTTGACCGCGCGACACGTACCGTGCGCCAATCAACCCCTGCCGCCGAACCATAAGAGTTATAAACAGCCGTTCTCCGGCTTTTTCTCAAGGGCACGAGGTGAAATCATGAAGATCACGCTGCAGAAGGACGCCAGGATCAAGAGGAACCCCCTCATCATCGAGGGCTTCCCCGGCTTCGGCCTCGTCGGCACCATCGCGACGGAGTTCCTAATCGACCACCTCAAGACGACGATGGTCGGGGAGTTCTCGTACGACGAGCTGCCCGCGACGACCGCGATTCACGACGGCAAGGTCGTCCGGCCGATGGCAATCCACTATGACAGCAAGCACAACATCATCATCTTCCACACCATCCTGAGCGTCAAGGGCATGGAATGGAAGGTGGCGGACGAGGTGGCCGCGCTCGCGAAGAAGGTCGGCGCGAAGGAGATCATCTCCCTCGAGGGCGTCAACGCCACGGTGCCGGGGCCGGAGACGCAGGTCTTCTCCTACGGGAACGCCGATTTCGAGCGGCTCGGCGCGCAAGGGATGAAGGAATCGATCATCATGGGCGTCACGGCCGCGCTCCTCCTCAAGGCGAAGAACGTGAGCTGCCTCTTCGCGGAGACGCACTCCAACCTGCCGGACAGCAAGGCGGCCGCCGCGATTATCGGCGTGCTGGACAAGCACCTCGGCCTCGGCGTTGATCCGGAGCCGCTGCTCAAGCAGGCAGAGGCCTTCGAGCAGAAGCTCAAGACGATCCTCCAGCAGACGGAGAAGACAAACACCGAGGCGGAGAAGAAGAACCTCAGCTACCTCGGATAAAACCGTTTTGATATCTTCTCAGAAACAGTCCAGATAGGTAGATGCGCAGTCGCGCTTGCTCCGGCACCGCTCACTCGGTTCACACTCACCGACGTTCGTGCGCAGCCCCTTCGTCGTCGGCACCGGTGCCGCATTGGAACAGAACACGGACGCGAACATGGCGAAGCCATAACCATGAGCGTCCGTCCTGTCCTCAGACCGTCGGGGAGACTCGTGTTCGGAGAACGCTGTTCTTCACGAGAAGACAACGTTCAGAGCGAAGCGACAGAGCGCGAGAATCAGGCGCCCGGGGAGCGACTGAGAACGATTTCTCCGCGGCACCGAGACAACCGCAGTCATAAGAGAAAGTAAGGATGAATACCTGAATACGAGAGAGGACTGAAGAAAATGACTA
>DAHXMN010000129.1 GCA_027371725.1 Candidatus Woesearchaeota archaeon
GCCGCTCATCCCGGAAGGGGTGAAGGCGATCAGCATCCTCTCGAAGAGGGGGATCCGGACGAACGCCACGCTCTGCTTCAGCGCGAACCAGGCGCTCCTCGCCGCGAAAGCGGGGGCGACGTTCGTCAGCCCGTTCATCGGCCGGCTGGACGACGTCGGCGAGGACGGCATGACGCTCATCGAGTCCATCCGCGAGGTGTACGACAACTACGGGTTCGCGACGGGGATCCTCGCCGCCTCGATCCGGAGCCCGCTCCACGTGACGCAGTCGGCCGAGGCGGGCGCGGACATCGCGACGCTGCCGCCGAAGGTCTTCTGGCAGCTCTTCGACCACCCGCTGACCGCTGCCGGCCTCGAGAAGTTCCTCAAGGCTGCGAGGAGGATCGTCTCCATCATCCGCTCCTGGAGGAACTGGCCGAGCGACGACGCTGAACGGTCAGGCAGCGTGACGTGGCGGAACGGCCGCTTCGTCTTCCGGAACGCGGCCATCGTGCCGTGCGCGATCGCATCCATCAATTCCCCGAGGCCTTTCCCGCCGATCCGGCTGACGAGCGCGTCATACCCGTCAGGCACGACGAGCTCCGACGGATTGTCGACGGTGACGAACGTGGTGAACTTGTCGAACGGGCCGCCGAGGTAGAGCTGCCCCATCGAATGCAGGTCGGTCGAGCCGATCGAGACGGTCGGCGTCACGCCCGCGAACACGCGCTCCTTCCCGCTCCTGTCGAACTCCTTGCCGACGGACTCGGCGACGAGCTGCCGGTTCCACTTCCCGACCCCCTCGAGATCCGTGGAGAAGAGGAAGAGGTCGCTGATGTTCCGCCCCTTCTTGATATGGAGGTATTGCGCGGCGGCGCCGAGCGCGGCAGGGTTCTTCGCAGCATCGGCGGAGAGGCAGCGCGTCCGCATCGCAGCGGCTCCCGCGGCCAATCCTTCGACGTCGACGCCGAGCACCGCCAAGGGGAACAGCCCGGCGGCGGAGAAGACCGAGTACCGGCCGCCGACGAGCGCAGGGATGGCGAGCCGCGCGTATCCCTCGCGTCCGGCGTACTCCCAGAGCTTCGAGCCCTCGTCCGTCGTCACGACGACCGAGCGCGCGGACGCCTCGCCGTCCTTGTCGTGCCGCTTCAGGATCTCGGCGAGGATGGCGAAGTTCGCGACGGTCTCGGTCGTGCTGCCGGACTTGCTCACCGCGTTGATCAGGACGCGCTTCCCCTCGGAAAGCGTCTGTTCCGCCGTCTCCGCAATCGCGGTCATCGCGGCCGCATCCACGGTGTCCGCCCAGAGGACGCGGTGAAGTTCGTCGCGAACGACGCGGAAGTCAAGCGCCCGGGCATCGTCGCAGTCGAGGACGGGATCGAGGAGGGACAGCTCGTCGCGGTCGTCGAGGAGACGCACGGCAAGCCGCTCGCCATCGGGACCGCGCTCCTCTCCACGGAGGCGATGCGCGCCGCGCCCGGCGGCAAGGCGGTGCGGACGCTCCACTGGGTCGGCGACAAGGAGTGGACGCGAGAATAATTTTTTTAACTATTCAGTAGATAAATTTTGAAAATGTTTATAAATCTGAGGGGCACTATGACCCTGATGCTGACCTCCCACAAGATCCAGAAAACGATGAGCCTCGAGGAGCAGCTAGCGCGAGCGAGATTGCCGGGAAACACCGCGATCGAACAGAGGATCAACAACCGGATCGTCGAGCAGTTCCCCGAAGGGATACCGTTCATCAGCGAGCGATACAGCAGGAGCCGCGAGAACACGCTCGAGTTCGGAGGGAACCTCCGGGACCGCATGAGAGGGGAGAAAGGCGGCCGACCGAGCGTCTGGGCGAGCGATTATGCGTTCGACATCGAGGAAGGGCAGGCGTTCGACAGGATCACCCCGGACTACCAACGCAGCCTCATCATCTGCAGCGAGACCATCGACGCGTTCGTCAAGCACAGGAAGCGGGAGACGAAGAAGTTCATGGCCTTCGCGGAAGAGGAGAAGCTGCCGATGGTCACCCATTCGTTCCTCGTCGCCCATCGGCTGAAGTACCTCGCGGTCCCGGAAGGGCATTATCGCGAAGTGCTCCGCGCGGCGATGCTGCTCCACGACGTCAAGGAGGACACCGACAAGAACGTCCGGAAGATCCTGGAAAAGGCGGTCGGAGCGCACCCCGTCGGGGATAATGCCCGGAACAAACGGTATATCTCGGACGTCATCGCGGTCACCGGGCTGCTCACGAGGAGGGAGACCTTCTACGTGCGGGACATCCAGCACGTCCTCGACGGGAAGAACCAGAACAACACGACGGTGACGCTCGAGCGCATCCTTCTCGCCGCGATCGTCAAGCAGGAGGACCGGCACGTCAACACGCGGTCGCTGGAGCCGTTCGATCTCTTCAAGCAGG
>DAHXMN010000012.1:0-7656 GCA_027371725.1 Candidatus Woesearchaeota archaeon
ACTCGCTCATCGAGGCGCTCCTCGCGAACGGCCATGTCCTCGTCGAGGGCATCCCTGGCGTCGGCAAGACGTTGATCATCCGCACCCTCGCCCGGATCACGGGCTGTCAGTTCTCCCGCATCCAGTTCACCCCCGACCTGCTGCCGACGGACATCGTTGGCATCACGACGTACGAGGAGGGCAAGGGGTTCTTCACCGTGAAGGGCCCGATCTTCTCGAACTTCGTGCTGGCGGACGAGATCAACCGGAGCCCGCCGAAGGTCCAGTCCGCCCTCCTGGAGTCGATGCAGGAGCGCCAGGCGACGATCGGCAAGGAGACGTTCCAGCTCCCCGCGCCGTTCTTCGTCATGGCGACGCAGAACCCGATCGAGCAGCTCGGCACGTACAAGCTTCCCGAGGCGCAGGTGGACCGGTTCCTCTTCAAGATCCTCATGACCTACCCGACGCCCGACCAGGAGATTGAGATCCTGAAGCACAACATCACGATCCACGATTTCAGCGAGTTCGAACTGGAATCGGTGCTGACCGCGTCCGACATCCTCGACGCGCAGCGATTCGTCAAGGAGATCTACCTCAACCGGAAGATCGAGCGGTACATCGTCCGCGTCGTGGAGGCGACGCGCGACCCGAAGAAGTACAACATCGAGACGGGCAAGTTCATCGGCTTCGGCGCCTCGCCGAGGAGCAGCATCGCGATGTACATCGCCGCGAAAGCCCATGCGTTGGTCAACGGCCGCGGCTACGTGACGCCGCAGGACGTGAAAGAGGTCGCGTACAACGTCCTGAGGCACCGCGTGCTGCTCAACTTCGAGGGCGAGGCCGAGGAGATCAAGCCGGAGCAGATTATCAAGGAGATCCTGGAGAAGGTGCCGATCCTCTAAGCGCTCTGAAGATCATACTCGATTTGGAACGGGACGTTGCCGAGCTTGAGCGTGTAGGTGCCCGGAGAGGTTATCTCGGTCGCCTTGAACCGTTCCTCGTTGAGATGGCTGCCGTTCTTCGACCCTTCATCGACGAGGCGAAGCGTGTCGTAGAGCGAGAGCATGAGATGTTTCCGGCTGATGCTCCGGTGGCTGTGGCTGAGGATCGATTCGTTGTCCGGGCCTTCGAGGACGGTGAGCGCGGCAGCCCCCGATTCCTCCTGCCGTCGCAGGAAATAGTCGCCGCTCTTCTTCAGCTCCGCCTTCTTGCCTTCCGGACCGATGATGCTGATGCTCATGAGTTCCTCCAATCTACACTGATTTACACTACTGAACAGTGGTCAATATTATTTAAACTTTTCTAACCAAGACTCGAGAACGGGAAAGAGGATTGAAAAAAAGGTTATCGGAAAGGGACTTAGAAGTCATCCCTTCTGGGCGGGCGGTGCTTCTGGAAGCAGTCCCTGCAGTAGACGGGGCGGCCATCGGTCGGCTTGAAGGGGACTTCCGTCTCCTTGCCGCACTCGCTGCACGTCGCCTTGTGCATCTCTCTCGGTCCGCCAAAGCCGCCACGGCTTCCGCCGCCTGCGCCACCGCGGAATCCACCGCGATCTCCGTATGCCATGTTACTCAACTCCGTTCCGCCGGCTCTCAGCCGACGGGTCTTTTCTCTGTCGCGCCAGATCCGATTCAGAAAGAGTGCTGGACTGCTTTCCCCATCCTCGCTGGGCTTGACGGAGGCAGAAGCGGTTCCTGTTTAAAAATCTGCGCTTTCACCCGCCGGAGCGCGTCCGCCGACGGGAAACGGAGAGAGGCAATCGTCTCTGTAACTGCCCGCATCATCGCCCCCTTGGCACGATTTCCGGGCGCGAACATGGCCTTTTTTCTAGGCCATGATCGTGAGCGCCCGACAAGACCCCGCACCGGAGGGAGGACAGCTAGGCCGGGGCGATGATGCCACGTTCTGTCGTCTCTTTTCGCCATCATCTAAACCTTTATAAACACGTTTTCTCGTGGAGAACGGAAAGGAGTGGTGAGGCAATGCCGGTCAAGCAGCTCGATCTCGATCTCGTCCCGCAGCTCCGCAAGGTGGACATCGCCGCGAAGCGCCGGGTGCTGAGCCGCGTCCTGGAAGGCAGCTGGACCGCGCTCCTCAAGGGGAGGGGCATGGAGTTCGCCGGGTTCCGCCAGTACACGTACGGCGACGACGCGAGCAAGATCGACTGGAACGCGACGCTCCGCGCCAAGGAGGTGCTGGTACGCGAGTTCGAGGAGTACAAGACCGTGAACGTCTTCTTCCTGCTCGACGTGAGCGACTCGATGCTCTTCTCCAGCACGGCCAAGCTGAAGTGCGAGTACGCCGCCGACGTATTGTTCAACCTCGCCACCGCGATCGTCGACGCGGGCGATTCCGTCGGCTACGCGCTGTTCAGCGACCGGATCGTGGCGAAGCAGTTCCCCGGCCTCGGCCGCGAGGTGATCTACCGCATGGCGCAGGACCTCTCCGACGGCAAGAACTACGGGGGGAGGAGCGACTTCAAGCAGGTGATGGCCCTCGTCAACGGCCTCCTGCACCAGCGCAGCCTCATCGTCATCATCAGCGACTTCATCGGGCTGCCGGACGGCTGGGAACGCTACGTCCGGATGTTCTCGATGCAGTACGACCTCATCGGCATCATGGTCCGCGACCCGCGCGACGCCGAACTGCCCGACCGGGGGATCCAGGTCCTCGTCGCCAGCCCCGACGGCTCAGGGGAGAAGCTCCTCATCGACCTGAAGCAGTACGCCGCCCTCTACAAGGAGGAGGCCGGACGCGAGGAGCGGTACGTGCAGAACACGTTCGAGAAGGCGAAGGCGGGCTTCCTCCGGATCAGCACCGCCGAGGAGCCGTTCGACACGCTCACCGGGTACTTCCGGAAGCGGTCGAAGATCATCAGGGGATAATCATGATCCAGTTCACGTTCCAGAACAGCCAGGACCTCTGGTTCCTCCTCGCCCTGCCGCTCCTCTTCCTCGCGCACTTCTACTTCCTCCGCCACGCGAAGCGCCAGGCGCTCGCCTTCGCGAACTTCCGCGCCCTGAAAAGGGTCACGGGCACGAACCTCATCACCCGCAACTACCTGCTCCTCGTCCTGCGGCTCGTCGCGCTCCTCCTCCTCATCCTCGCGGTGAGCGGTACCACCCTCTGGTACACGGGGAAGAGCAACAGGAACGACTTCGTGGTGGCGATCGACACCTCCGCCTCGATGTCCGCGCAGGACGTCCGGCCGACGAGGATCGACGCGGCGAAGAGCGACGCGCAACTCTTCATCGACTCGCTCGACAGCGAGACGGACGTCGGCGTCGTCTCCTTCGCCGGCGTCTCGCTCATCGAGACCGTGCCGATCCAGGACAAGGCGAAGGTCAAGTCCATCATCAGCGGGATCCAGCTCCAGGAGACGGGAGGCACGGACATCCCCGCCGCGATCATCACCAGCACGAACCTGCTCCTCGACGGCTCGAAAGGGCGCTCGATCATCCTGATCACGGACGGCAGCAACACCATCGAGACGTTCCTCGATTCGTCGATGCAGCGCGCCGTCCAGTACGCGCAGGAGCACCACGTCGCCGTCGACGCCATCGGCAT
The DNA here is from genome assembly GCA_027371725.1 of Candidatus Woesearchaeota archaeon. Classification (GTDB taxonomy): domain Archaea; phylum Nanobdellota; class Nanobdellia; order Woesearchaeales; family UBA525; genus UBA153. The sequence goes on from DAHXMN010000012.1 coordinate 3,547, forward strand.
CGGCACCAACGAGGGGCCGATCGGCTACCTTCCCACGTACTACAACGTCAGCTCGGTCTACAACGGGGACAACCTCAAGCAGATCGCGAACGCGACCGGCGGCGTCTACGCGCACGCGGACAGCAGCGACCAATTGCTCGCCGCCTTCCAGAAGATATCCGACAACACGAACGAGCAGCTCCTGCAACGGGACCTGCGCGCGCCGCTCCTCCTCGCAGCCCTCATCCTCATCTTCGCGGAATGGATACTCGCGAACACGCGGTTCCGCGTGCTGCCGTGACGGGGCGTCCGGCTTCAGGAAACCCCCTCTTAAAAACCAAAGATTTATAAAATATTCACTCTTCAAGAGTAGTATGGATGATGAAATAATCACTTATGGCAGGGCCGCTTTGCCTGGAACGGAATACTCCGGGATCGTGATTACGGATACGTCCAGAAGATTAGACTCGCTGTTCGGATTTAATTATCTCCATAAAGTTCTCTTCTATCATCGAAAGTTGCGCGCAAGAACCCTGACCGTCGACGACATCGACGAGCCGGAACTCTTCAGGCACAGTCGAGCCATCCTTGCCGTTTCTCAATCTCCCGTCTTAGGAATCACCGGAAAAATAGCCATCCCTGTATCGAGAGAGGTGGATCGCAATTTCAGACATGCGATGACCTTCATGGCTGCGTCTCGCGAATCAGAAAGAGTCGTCGAGCATTTCTATGATCTTGCGAAAACGGTCGGTTTCTTCTTCGCTTTACCGTATGAGGAGGCTATACGCGCAAAGGGCGGGATCGGCAGGCTTGATGCGGAGAAAGCGATCGAAGAAGGCTATGCCTTGGCCGGAACGACTACGCTGGTTGACGGTAATCCATTACGGATGCTCGAAGTATCCGACCAGTTCTGCCCGCTTGAGAAACGAATCATCTAGAGGTCCTCGAAGCTCCTTATCGGGAGTTCGTTGATCTCTCAGATGACGTGCGTCTTCCGCAGGACGAGCAGCAGCGGCACGCAGAGGACGAGCACGGTCACGCCGACAACCGTCAGGGTCTGGACGAGTGTGTAGGCATCCGCCATCAGGCCGACGAACGGGATGATGAGCGCGTAGACGAGCCGCTCGCCGAGGCTCTCCACCGAGAGGATGGTCGCGCGGATGTCGCTCGTCGTCATCTCGTTGAGATAGTCCGAGACTACCACTTTCGAGAACCCTCTGACGAATTGCTGCAGGAACGCGAAGCTGAAACTGAAGAGCCAGATGAAGTTGCTCATCAGGAGATAGCTTCCTCCGACGAGGACGATGAGCATGGCGAGCGAGAATTGTTTGCCGAGCGCCGCCTCGACCTTGTGCGCGTACTGCGAGCTGAGCGCGGCGACGAGCTGGAACGAGGCGAAGACGACGCCGAAGTAGGCGATCTGGATGCCGGAGAGCTGTAGGTATGGCTGGTAGAGCCAGAGGACCGCGCCGTTGAACGCGGCGACGACGGACGCGTAGATGATGATCCAACGGACCCGCGGCTGCCGTATCACGGTCTCCTTGATGATGGTCAGGAGGTCGTGGAGATATCCTTTCTTGACGACGCGCTTATAGTGTTTTGGCTCTTCCATGCTTGCGGAGAGCGGTATCGTGAGGAAGAGGAGCGGCGCCATGGCGAAGAACGTCCAGCGGTAATTGGTCACGCCGAGGAAGCCGCCCGCGATGTTCGCTACGGCGTCGGAGAGAAGGTAGAGGAACATCGCGTGCCCCCATATCCGTTTGTATGCGTGTTCTTCGCCGAGGCCCTTGAGGGTGTCATAGACGATCGCCGCGTCCGTGCCGCTCTGGAGCGAGATGCCGACCGCCCAGAGGAGCTCCGCGACCAGGAACATGGCGAAGCCGTCGCCCAGCCCATAGATGACCACGCTGACGAACATGAAGAGTCCGGCGTATGCGAGGGTCTGCTTCCGTCCTATCCTGTCGGCGAGATACCCTGTAGGAACCTCGAGCAGCACGACCGCGATGGAGAAGAGCGTCTGCAAGAGCATGATCTGCGTCATGCTCAGTCCGTTCTGCTGCCAGAAAAGGACGATGACTGGGACGAAGAAGGCCGCGCCGCTGCACGCCTTGACTGCGTAGAACTTCCAGATGTTGCTGCGAAGCCGCTCGTCTGTCATCCGGCCCCTTTCCTCGGACGATTAATAAAGGTTTCTCGCAACGATTCGTCGTTTTTCCGGAATTTCCTACAAATCCTCGAAGCTCCGGATCGGCAAGTCATTTATCTCCCATGCCTTCTTCCAGCTGACGGGGCCGCAGTCCATGCAGGTGAAGAACGTGCCGAACTTGCTTTCCTTGATGTCGAGCCAGCCGCCGCAGACGCATTTCAGGTTGATCTCCTTGCCGGTGTGGCGATGGCAGGTCGGCAGCCCCTGCCCGTTCTTCACGGTCGCCTGGTTGCCGCAGAACGGGCACTGGATCTCCTGCGACTGGCCGTACACCTTGCGCCCGCGCATCATGCCGTGCGGTCTTCAGCGCCTCATTATAAATATTGCAGTTCCGGGGACGCTGTCCGGGGCATCCTTCGCGGCCGGGTAAGTAGAAAGTTCTCGCTTGCGCTCGGGTCACCGGCTGCTCGCGTATCTCACTTTCCACTTACCCCTCGCGGTCAGAATATTTTTAAACTCGGATTCCGCGGAGGGGGCGAGTCAAAGGGTGGTCAGCATGGCAGAGAAGCAACGCAATCCGTATGTCAGCTTGGGGGCGTCGCTCGGCGGCATCTTCATCGCCATCGTCGCGCTCGTCGTCATCTTCGCGAAGGAGCAGTCGTGGGTCCTCGCCGTCATCGCGGTCTGTTTCGTCATCCTCGGCGGCATCCTCGCGCGCGGCATCGCCCGCTCGGAGGACGAGACCCACGTTCGCGTCCCGCTGAAACGCGCGAAGAAGTGAAGAAAAACAGTTTTTTTTTCTACGTACTCTTTTAGTCGTGTTGCGGAGACTCTTCTCTCCCATCCGGTCCGAGACACAGTCACTGATGTTCCTGTGCCCTGAGGGTTTTGACGGACGCTCACGATTATGGCGCTACGCGCCATGTTCGCGCCCGGACATCGTTCCAAGGCAACACGGTGGTTGAACGATGCGGTTCTCCTAATACTCTTTCAGCCGTTTCTGGAAGAAGGACTGCTCGTGGCCGCAGAGCGGGCATCTGAGCGGCGGCTGCCTCCCGCGGTGGACGTGGCCGCACTGGCGACAGACCCACTCGACCTCCTCTTCGCGCTTGAAGAAGCCCGCCTCGACCAATGCGAGCAGCGTCTCGTACTTCTCGGCGTGATGGGTCTCGGCGACGATCAATCCTTTGAACTTCGCCGCCGCTTCCCGCTGCCCTTCCTTGAGCGCGACTTCCGCGAATTCCGGGTACATCGTGCCCCACTCGTGGATCTCGCCCTCCATCGCCGCTTTCAGGTTCTCCAGCGTCGTGCCCCTCGTCAACGGGACCTCGGTCTCGACGGTGAGCGCAGGCTCCTTGCCGCCGTTCAGCTGGATGAGCAGCTTGTACAGGATCGAGGCGTGCTCGCGCTCCTGCTCCGCCGTCTCGAGGAAGACGGCCGCCACCTGCTCGTACCCTTCTTTCCGGGCGACGCTCGCGTACATCGTGTACCTATTGCGGGCTTGGCTCTCGCCGACGAACGCCTTCGCAAGATTCGTGATAGTCTCCATGGTTCCACCCCGTATCCGTCCGCGATGTCCGTCCAGATTAAAAAGCTTTTCCGGGCAGACGTCGATCTTTCACTCCGGCCCGCGCGGAACGAGACGGAAGGAAACGCCGAAGATGTTTACTGCGCGGGATCCTCGCTGCGCACCCCGACCCAGATGCCGTCCGGGTCCTTGACGAACCCCATCTTGATCCCCTTCCCGCGGAAGAGCTCCATCGCGACGGGCGCGCCCTTCGCGACCAGGCGCTTGAACGCCTTCTCCGCGTCCGGGACGCCGAAGAGGAGGTGGTCCATCTCGTCGCCCTTCTCGTACTTCTTGTAGAGGCGGCAGTTCCGGCCGTACCACATGATGGTGAGCCGCTGCCCCGTGTCCTCGCTGGCGAGGGTGTAGACGATCTCGCCCGGGATCGGGCTCCGCTTCCCTGCGACCTTCATCCCCA
>DAHXMN010000012.1:7666-12412 GCA_027371725.1 Candidatus Woesearchaeota archaeon
GAACGCTCGATGTTCCTCGCCCGTATGCTCGCGTACATCAATCCCATGCGCATCACCCCGACGGGGAGACACGCGGCGAGCGTATTTATAGTTTCTGGAGGACGGTTCGCGAGAGAGCGGAAAGAGCAAGCCTCCGGGGAGATTTGAACTCCCGACCTTCTGCTTACTCCGACGGAGTCGGAGTCCCGAGGGGCTCCGACCCGAGGATACGAGGCAGACGCTCTACCGCTGAGCTACGGAGGCATTCCGCTCCTTTCAGGGGCGGTTCTCTCTCGGGCTACGGCGTGCTTTTTTATGCTTTGTGATTTTTAAGGCAATACAAAACATTTAAATATTATCACTACTTAATGATAGTTATGAAATATCCTGGCGAGATTCCCTGTGTGAAATCCACCGACCTCCCTGCTGCAATCGACGAGCTGGCGCGCAAAGCATGGATGTCGCTCAGCCTCGCGGGGAAGGACAAGCTCTTCTTCATCGGCGGCAGCGGCGACGCTCCCGGTTATTCATGGACGAATACCCACGCATCCATCCGACGCGAAGAGGACGGGAAGCTTCTCGACGTGAAGATGCCGACGCTGCTCCGCGACATCCTCGTGCGACGCGCGGGAGCTCTGGTCGGGAAGATGTTCAACAACTCTTCCAACGTCTATCAACCTTGGCAGGACGGCTTCCTCCAGGAGAAGCGCGCCTATAAGGGACTCGCCAAGAAGAACATCCCCGCCCTGACCGTCGTCGATGTAGATACGCCCTATGTCGTCACCGAGCATCTGGACGATCTCGTGGTGTTCGCTGACCGTCTCATTGAGGCTGAACCCCGAGAGAAAGTCGGGCTTCTCGGCAGGGCGGCGGATCAGTTGCGGACGCTCCATAATGCATACGGTGCCTGGGGCGATGCGTGGATGGGCAATTTCGCATTCCACGAGGGCGTATTGCTCGCGCTCGATTTCGAGAACGCGCCAAATCCGCTCCTGACGGAGCGTGCGAAACGCGCGAAAGATATCATGAACTTCTATCTCAATTCGGTGGGCTGCTGCGCTCAAGGGACTCTGCCCCTCGAAGACGAACATGAGATCGCGGTCGCGACGCTCGAAGCGTATAATCCATCGAAGCATCTCGCGTTCTCCGTCGGGGTCGAAGCCGTGACCGACAGCCACTGGCTGCGTTCGCACCCGTTGCAAGCTCCTCTCAAGGTGGCGCTGCACCATTACCCTGTCCAGCGGCTCTCCTCTCCCCAGAAAGTTCTCTCCGCGCAGGACGCCTTATATGATGTGATCCGCTCAGAGTTTCTCTAGAATCTCGTCCTTCGCCTTCCCCTTCTGGCAGGCGCTGCAGACCCAGCGCTTCTTCCCTTTCGCGTCCTTGACGACGGTGCCGAGGGGCTTGTGGAGGAAGGTCTCCTCGAGCTTCTCCTTGCAGATCTCGCACTTCATGCGGGCGTGGCTCCTCCAGGGGTTTTAATGCTTTGCGGCCTAGATGATCTCCGCCTCGTCCTTGCGGCCGCGGAGGCTGTTCTCCACCGATTCCTCGAAGAAATCGCCGAGGACCTTCTCGTCCTCGTGCTGTTCGCCCTCGTAGCAGTCCTGGATCTCGCGCGTCATCCGTCCCACCGCGTCTTGGGTGGTGGACGAACTATTTAATTCTTGTCCGGAAGATTGAAAAACCCGTCGGAGGAAATCGAAACGGCCATCGGAGAGAAAAGGGCGCTGCCGGGAACGCCGCTCTGCACCCGCAGGCTCACTCCTCTTTCTTCCTGAGGTACTCTTTCTTCTTCGCCTTGAGGCTGTTCTGCACGACCTCATCGAGGAAGTCCTCGGTCTCCGGCTCGGGCATCTCCTCCTCGGCGTCGGAGAAGGTCTCGCAGTCGCTGACGTCCCTGGTCACGCAAACCGGGCTGTCCTGCCTCGTTTTAATGCTTTCGGTCTAGAAGAGTCCCAGGCCGGTCTGGATGAGGACGAAGCTGAGGAAGGTGAGCAGCACCGCCGCGCCGACGGCGGCGCCGTACGCAGCCTTGTTCCACGCGAGGACCTTCGCGCCGTCGAAGATGCCGACGGGGATGAGGTTGAAGAGCGCGAGCGAGCTGTTGATGATCGCGCCGAGCCCGGCGGCGCGGGAAAAGACGATGTTCGGGAGCAGGAAGAAGAGCGCCATGAATGCGAGGGCGAGGACGATGTTCGCCGCCGGCCCGGCGAGGCTGATCTTCCCGTTCTGCTCCTGGTCGGCGTGGCCGCTGATGTGGACCGCTCCGGGCGCGGCGATGAAGACGCCGAAGACGCTGATGACGAGGGAGATGAGCAGCATGAGGCTGTCCGCCTTGTACTCGGCGTGGCAGCCGTACCTGTTCGCCAGCCACTTGTGGCTCAGCTCGTGGAAGAGGAAGCCGATGCCGACGGTGACGAGCGCCGTCACGAGGGCGAAGACGAGCAGCACGAGGTGCGTCATGTCGAACCCGATGCCGGTCATGAAGAACGCGAACGCGAGGCTGACGAGGAGCCAGCTCCGGAGGAGGTCGTACCGTTCCTGCCGCGTGAAGGAGAAGCGCATGGCCGTTGTTGCGCGCGCCCGGTTTTTAAATCCTTCTCTCGCTGTTTCTTCCGGCTTCTCCCGCACGGCACCGTCGCAGCCCGTCATGGCACCGTCGCCGCCGGCCGAAGGGCGAGCGTTGTCGAGAAGGAAACAAGCGAGCGCGTCGCAGGGTTGCCCCATCGTCGCTGGCGCTCCGAGGTTGCCGGACAAGCCGTCAACCATCCGGGGATGACCCGCGCCTTCCGAGAACCAGGCGGAGAGCGAGCAGCCTGCGACGACGCCGCAGAGAATATTTATCTACTCGTAGATAGTGAAAAAGATAATGTTTTTAAACGCCCCTTTCTTCTCCCCCGTCATGGAGCGGAAGGCCTGGGCGACCATCACGTACGCGGTCTCGCTAGCCCTCACGCTGCTCCTCCTCTTCCTCCAGGACCCTGACCAGCGGCTCGCCGCCGCCGCCCTCATCCTCCTCGACCTCGTCTCGCTCCTCATCCTGCTCGCCCGCGAGGAGGAATGGGACGCGACGCACTGGCTCGGGCTCGGCTATCTCCTGCTCTCGTGCGTCTTCGCGCTCCTCTACCTCGTCACGCCGACGACCGGCGTCTCGTACCTGCTCGGTGCAGCGATCATCCTCGCGGCGCTCGTCCTCTTCGTCGTGGAGCTCGTCGCGGGCTGGCGCAGCTACCCATTCCTCGGCCGCCTCTCAGGCCACGCGCCGCGCGACACGGCTCCCGCGATGACGGAAAACGACTCCGGCGAGACGGACGAGATCGTCATCGAGTCCGTGAAGCCGCGGAGGAAGGCCTACGGCCTCGCGACGGAGCGCGGCGCGAAGGTCTACCACCGCGACACGTGCCGGCTGCTCGCGAAGAAGGACGGAGTCGTCCCGCTCAGCTCCGCGGAAGAGGCGCAGTCCTACGGCCTCAAGCCCTGCAGGTTCTGCAAGCCGTGAAGACCATGACGACGCTCCAGCGACGCGACTATCGGTTCGTCGAGCGCATCGATCCCTAGCTCCATCCGCACGAGGCCTTCTCGCGTCACGGCATCCGTCTCTTCCAGGTCACCCGCAGCGGGAGCGACGAGCAGTTCCTGCTCGAGCTCGCAGCGCAGGAAGACATCCCGAACGCCGAGCGTCTCGTCGCGGAGACATTCCGCTACGCTCCCCTGCGCGGATCCGGGGCATCACGCACGCCGTCGAGACGTACGAGACCGGCGAATACTTCACGCTCCTCGAGGAGTTCGCGTGGGGCAAGACGCCCGAGGCATTCACCGAGAAGCATTATTTCGAGCTGAGCGCCGCCCTTGCCGGGATCCTCGCCCGCGAGCAGAAGAGCACGCTCACGCCCGTGGAGCTCTGCGCGAAGGACGACACGGGCTTACGGCCGCTCATGACCCATGACAGGATCCTGAAACCCGTCCACGACGGGCGCCATCCCGTGTGATCAGAACTCCTCGAGCGACTTCTGCTTCCGCTCGTGCCGCTCGTGACGCAGCGGCGGATGGACATGCTTCCACTCGTAGCCGTACCCCCTGAGCATCTCGAGGGCGTTCGGTGCGATCTTCGGCGACGCCATCACGCCCTTCACGTTCTTCGTCCCTCTGATCTGCCGGATCTTCTCGACGTAGCGATGGAGCTGCGAGACCGCCGCCAGTCCTGCGGTGTACCGCTTGCACTCCACCACGACGAGGTTGCCTTTCCCGTCGTGGCCGAAGACGTCGACGAACCCGACCTTGGTGTGCTCTTCCCGGCTGACCGGCTTGAAATCCTTGCCGATCGTCTCGGGGTGGTCGCGGATGTGGTCGCTCATGTCCGCCTCGTTCCCCGAGAGCGTCTGCGTCTGGCCGTCCTCCAGCGGGCGGCGCATCGCGCCGTGCACTTTGAAGATCTCGACGTCGATGAACTCCTTGTTCGGCGCGTACTTCCCGTGGAGCGAGAGATGGTGGTCGCTCTCCTCGAGAGTGAGCTCGCCGCCCGCCTTCAGGTAGTTGATCGGATTGCCGTTCACCGGCTGGTGGATGAGCAGCACCCCGTCCTGCTTGACGACGACGAGCCGGTCGCCTTTCGGGAGGAACGCCTCCGCCCTTCCCGAGTACGTGATCTCGCACTCGCAGAAGAAGACGAGCATCTCATGGCTTGCTCTCGCCTTCCCGAACTCCGCCGCAAACGCCGCGCGTTCCATGCTTGCACGCGAAGCGGGGACCATATAAAAAACTGGCGCT
>DAHXMN010000130.1 GCA_027371725.1 Candidatus Woesearchaeota archaeon
GGTTCAGGCTTTCGCGATCCATGGAGACGTTATTGCCCTCAGGCCTGGAGACCAGCCCATCCACCGTGCGCACGGTGATCGCCTTCTCCGGGATTCCACGGTCCACATCCTTGAGGGCTTCCTGCATCTCCCGGGCAAAGGTTTTTATACCTCGCCGGCGGCCTCCACCCGATGGATACCGCGACGCTCGTCCTCCTCGGGATCAGCCTCGTCATCTTCTTCAGGTTCTTCGCCGAGTTCCTCTTCAAGAAGATCGGCGTCCTCCTCTCGCTCTCCGACTGGAGGACGCTCGCCATCGGCGCCATCCTCGCTGTCGCGCTGACGGTCTCGCGCAACGCCTCGTACGCCGTCCAGATATCCGACATCACATACGCGGCCATCGTCTTCACGATCATCTTCAGCTCGATCAGGTCTTCTTCGCCAAGCGCGCCCTCATGAAAGTGACGGCGATGGCGGAGAGGGCGGAGAACGCTGTCGAGAAGGCTGCCGCCTGAACCCGGACGTTCCGGGCAGATGCTCTCAGTCCTTCGTCCCGGGTGCCACGATGCATGAGCAGGTCTATGTCAACGACATCGTCAGCCAGGCGACGCGTCACGGCATGGTGGAGCATATCGTCGTCGAGGTCGGCGAGCTCGCGCCCATCCCTGCCGTCGAGCTTGCCGAAGCGCTGAAGTTCACAGGGTGGAGGATCGACCTCGTCACCGTTCCCGGCACGGTGCAGTGCCGTTGCGGCTTCTTCGGCCAGCCCGTCGTGACGGAGAAGGGGCATGACTTCACCATCTATCATTGCCCGAAGTGCGAGCAGCCGTTCCCGCGCATCGTCGCCGGCAGGGATGTCATCCTCAAGTCGGTCTCCGTCGCGGACGAGTAGCGGCCAGGTCCTTCTTCAAGCTCTTCTTCGGGTTCTCATTCGGCCTCTGGTGTGCCGCCTCGGAACAATGTCACAAAATCGCCTGATTTATGCAGGGCGATTTCGGCGATATGTTGCGAGGGACGAGTGACAATGCTCCGCGGCGCACCTCCGTCGACAAATAAGAATATTTCTATATAGAAAATAATAAGTTCTTTTTTTCCTTTTCCCTTTCTTTTCCTTTTCCCTTCTCCGTCCCGGTCATTTTCCCTTCCGCCTCCACCAATACTTTTATGAATCCGCCGCGCGCAACCCGCCGCATGTGCCTCGCGATACCCGGCAAAGTGATCGAGATTGACGCGAAACGGCAGCTCGCCACGGTCGACTACGAGGCGGAGCAGCGCGAAGCAAGCACCGCCCTTCTTCCAGAGGTCAAGGTCGGCGACTACGTCCTGGTGCAGGCGAAGATGGTCGTGCAGACCGTGCCGGCGGACGAGGCACGCAAGTTCCTCGACACGCTCAGGGAGGGCGCCGCATGACCGCGGCGATGGCGCCGGACGAGCTCTTCCTCCGTTACGCGTACAGCTGCGCCGAGGTGCAGCGCGACCACCTCCACGCGGTCACGGACGGCGAGCTCGCGAAGGTGAGGCGGATGCTCGACCGCGAGGACGCGACCGACGACGCCTTCCTCAAGAGTGTCTACCCCGCCGCGTTCCGCCGCCTCGAGCTGATCGCGAAGGAGACGAAGAGCGCGCCGCTCACGACCGAGACCCTCGACGCCTACTTCATCGTCTACCACAACGCCTTCATCGACGCGGGGGACGGGAGCTACGCGAAGCTCCCCCGCTGGACGTGCGAGTACTGCAAGGTCCACGTCGCCCGGGTCACCGAGGTCCTCGTCCAGGACGGCCACCGCGCCTTCCGCATCGAGCCGTACGAGCACGCGGTTTTCCGCCAGGCAGGGGTGAGCGGCGACCTCGTCCCGGAGGCGAAGGCGGGCGACCTCGTCGTCATCCACCAGGGCTGGGCGGTCAAGACGGTCGAGCCGTCGTACTACGAACGCCTCAAGAAGGCCTATCAGGCGACGAAGCTCTTCTCGGGACTCACGCAGAAGGCGCAGGCGCTTCGCTCTTGAAACGGAGCAGCACGGCCGCGCCGGCGACGAGCATGACTCCGCCCGCGAGCTGCGTCCAGTCAATCGTTCCGGTCCATGCGAGCGTCAGCAGCGTCGTGATCACCGTGCCGAGCAGCAAGACGGCCGTCGCGACGCTCGCCTTCACCGTCTTCAAGCCCTCGTAGAACGTGAAGACGTACGCGTAGAGGAGCGCGCTCGTCACGAGGATCCACATCCACGAGCCAGTTCCCAGGCCCGATACCATGCTCGCTTTTCCGGTGATGATCAGGTAGGCGAGCAGGAACACCGCGCCGAACCCCATCCGTCCGAGCGCGACGACGCGGCCGGGGAGCTCTTTAGTCGCGGTCAGGAACCGCTTCGACA
>DAHXMN010000131.1 GCA_027371725.1 Candidatus Woesearchaeota archaeon
TGGACGGTCCTGCGCCGAGACGTAGCCGCCGGAGGCCTCGGAGGGGGCGGCTGCCGTCGGATTGCCGATGAGGGGGGAGCCGGCCACGACCGCGCCTTTGAACGCGTCGAGCGCGTTGCCGTGGCTGTCGACGAGCGTGAGCGTTGTCAGCGGCAGGGAAGGATCCGCCGAGAGGAGGCTGGAGCCTGAGAGGATGAACCGCTGGTCGGCCATGTTCAGGTAGCGGTCGAGGTCGCGCGTGACGGCAGTGGACCGCCGGACATTCACCGCAAGGGGTTCGCCGCCTTGCACGGGCTGCAGAGAGGGGCAGCCGCCCTCGGCGGAGAGCGTGTACATGCCGAGCATGCTGGTGCCATAGGGCGTGAAGTCGAGGTAGGAGACCGTGCGTGCGCAGTCGCCGTCCGGCGAGTACGGCGATGCCGCGATCACTTCCTGGTCGCCGGCAGGAGGGGTCGTCACGTCACGGATGCAGCCGTTGCCGTCGACGCTCAACGAGAGCGCCGCCCCGTCGCCGGACGACGGGCAGGCGGCTGCGGAGGGGAGTGCGGGAGCGGCCGAAGGAAGGCGCAGTTGGAGCGGATAGGAGTATCGCGGCGCGTCGGCCTGGACAGTGTATCCGTCGAGCTGCGCCGCGGAACCGACACCGTCGACCGGGATGAGGTCAATCGCGTCTTTCGTGCCGTCGCGCCACATCGCCGCGAAGGCACGCGTCGTGCCGCTCACGCCGGCGTACTTGGCTGTGGACGTGCCGTGGCCGTAGGTGACGGTCAGCAGCCCCAGCGCATCGTACTGCCTTTCGCCGGCGTACTGGGGACGCCCGATCCTCGCGTCGTCCGTGGACGCGTCGAACGTGAGCGAAGCGACGTTCGTCCCGTCGTCCTTCCCGACCATCACGTCGCCGTTCTTGAGCTGCCGGTAGTCGGTGCCCACTGCGATGAAAGAGACGCCGGGCGGCGGACAGTCCTGCGCGAGGAGCGGGGCGGCTGTCGCCGCCTGCGAGACCATGAGCAGGACGAGCAGGACCGGCAGGAACGCGCGAAGCCTCATGCGGCGCCTCCGCAGGGCGGCAGGTCGACCTTCAAGGGCGGCGGATAATCGCCTTCATTCTCGAACTCGTTGTAGTCGTAGAGGAACACGGTCATCGAGCCGTCGTCGTTCTTGACCAGATCGGCGTACCAGCCGTCGCTCTCATAGGCATAGAGGTCGACGTTGCAGTGCTGATCGACGAGAGGCGTCCCGCGTTGGCTGTAGAGCAGCTCCTCCCCCTGGAGCGATCGTCGCAGGTCTATGGCCCGCTCGAGACCGGCGCGGATGTCGGTCGGCACTTGCGCAGCGTGTTCATCCAGGACGTACTCCTTCCCCTCGTACTCGCCGCTGCTCGCGTACCGCACGTCCACCAGCATCTGCGCGGGGCCGAGCGTCACGGTCACCCGCGGGGGCTGGTCGTCAGTTATGGCGAGCTGGTCGGTGCCGGGCTGATAATAGCAGCCCGGAAACGAGCCGACGATCTCCTGGGCCAGGAACGCCTCGTCGTCCGCTATGCTGGTGGACGGGAGTCCTTGCTGGCGCGCCTCGAGGAGCTCTCGTCCGGCGACGGTCTTGAGGCAGCGGTCGATCCTCTCCTGCATCTGCGTCTTGGCTGCGAGGATATCAGGGCTTGGCGCTTGGCCGCTGGAGACCGCCATCTCGGAGCGTTTCAGGCCCACGAGGTACAGCGCGGCGAGCAGCAACAGCAGGAGTACCGTGCCGAGGAGCACATAGAGCGCGACCTGACCTTTCCGCATCGGTCCTTATCCCGGCGCAGGATATTTAAATATTGTCGCTCTGAAGGCCGCGTTGAAAGGGACGTCGCCCCGCAAGACAAGTGTCGACGCGGCGAGCAGGCGCGGGGCGACCGAGCGAAGCGAGACTTCCAACGCGACCTCTTCCGCCATAACGTTTAAAAACGCCTTTCTTGTCCTATCGCGTAGGCACCGGTGGTCTAATGGTTATGACTTCGGCCCTCCAAGCCGATTGTCTGGGTTCGATTCCCAGCCGGTGCATCTTCCTGTTCGGGCCATCGGCGTCAACGGCAAGCATTATCGGTTCGCGGATTTGACTATCTCGTGATTGACTATCCCCTGATTGGCTGTCGGCTATCGGGGCTGAGCGCTCTTTCCCGTCTCGAACGAGCTGTTTGTCGTCATTAGCCGGGGCTCATCAAATTCGCAAACTCTTTAAAAGGGGCGTTTTCTCATCGGGGCACGGCACCGGTGGACGTTCCCGTCAGGTGAGGCGTCATCGCGAACAACCCGGACCTGCCGGCGAGCGATACGCCGAGGGCCG
>DAHXMN010000132.1 GCA_027371725.1 Candidatus Woesearchaeota archaeon
ATCGAACCCTTTCGCGTGGCGGTGGAGCAGCGTGCGCCTGAACGTGCCGCAGACGCTGCACGGCAGCACGTCCTTCGTCGCGAGTATCGTGTCGAGCGTCGAGCCGAACCCCCTCTTGAACGAGACGGTTTTCAAGGGGATCTTATCGGCGGAACAGAGCTTTTTCAGGTCGCGCAAGGTCCGGTCACGATAGCCCGCGATGCCTTCGTCGACGGCGAGCGCCGTGACATCGTAGCCGAGCTTGTGCAGGAGGAAGAGGAGCGCGGTCGAGTCCTTGCCGCCGCTGCAGGCCACCGCGACCTTATCCTTATTCTTGAGGAGATGGAACTCCGCGATTGTCGCCGCGACTTTCTCTTCGAACGCGGCGAGGAAGTGCTCCCCGCACAAGGGGGGGGCGGACCAGACCGGAATCGCGGAGCAGCCGGCGAAGGAGCAGGAAGCCATGAGGAGAAGGGAAGAAGAAGGGCTAAAAAAAGGTTTGGCTGTCTACGATGAGCCGAGGGGCACGAGCGTCGCATCGATCTCCTTCGACGAGCCCGCAGAGGGGAGCGTGACCGTCGTTGTATAGTTCTGGTAGCCGCTCTTGATGATCGTCACGGGCAACTGGTACGCGCTCGGCACAAGCTTCAGGCCGTCAATCGGCGTGACGCCACGATAGTTCAACTGGTCTGTGAAGACCTGCGCCCCCGTCGGATCCGAATGAATGGTGAGGGTCGCGGTCAACATGGAGACGTTCGAACAGGCGCCGTCATAGCAATCAGGGTAGACCGGCGCATCCGGGCCGCCGCACGTAATCGTGGCGTGTGCCACGGTCGGACCGCTGCAATAATAATCGGTCAGCACACTGCCTGAACAGGAGTCTGTGTAGGACTGGCCGTTCACAGTCACTACGCCGCCGACCGTCGCGCTATAGCCCGCACCGCTGTTCGGGTACTCCGTGTCGTAGCAGACCTTTTGCAGGGTCACCGGCGGCACGACCACGCTCTGGCCGTTGCCGGGCACGACGACGCCGTGCGCGACGTAAGGCGCGTAGCCGGCGCCGTTCTCGAAGAGGATCTCGTACGTGCCTGCCTGCATCCTGATGGACTGGGGAGTCCAACCACGGTAGCCCATCTGGATCTGCTCATCCGTCGCGCCCGCCTGATAGAGATAGACCGTCGCGCGAGGCGTCGACGAGACGTTCACGAAGCCGTATGCGGGATTGTAGCACGCACCGTCCTGGCACGTCAACGAGCCGCAGGACAGGACGCGCGAACCGTACGTCTCGCCGTACATGCCGCCCTCGCTCGTCGCGGTCTTGCAGAAGTACTCCGTCACGTTGTTCGTCCCCGCGACGCAACTGTCAGTGTATGAATAGCCCTGACCTGTCACCGTGCCCTTCACATCCGTATTGAACCCGCCGTCGGAATCGGTGCAGCCCTGGCTCGCAGGCGAACAGACGCCGGCGCCGGAACAGAAACCGGTGCCGCAACTCACGTTCACACCCCATTCGGTGCAGCCGTCACCGTTGTAGTCGCCACAGACCAGATAGGTGGAGGGGCCGGAGCATTGCCGCTGACCACCAGTACAGGCGTTCGTGCATGGTCCGGTGCTCTCTGCGCGGGGCGTCTGGCACGTGCCGGTCGTCATGTTGCACGTCTGCGGCGACATGCACTGGCCGTCGCTCGTGCACGGGCCGTTCGGCGCGGGGACGCATTGACCGGCCGAACAGGTCTCGCCCGAGGTGCAGTCGCTTGCCTGCTGGCAAGCGGCGCCGCTGCCACCTCCGCTTCCGCCGCCGGTACCGGACCCGCCAGTACTGGGCGTCTGGCACGTGCCGGTCGCGGTGTTGCACGTCTGCGGCGCGGTGCAGTTCGCATCGCTCGTGCAGGCGCCGCTCGCGGGCGGAGGAGTCCCTGACTGGCAGAAGCCGTTAACGCAGGTGCCGAACGTGCAGTCGCTGTCGCTCGAGCACGATGCAGGCGGCTCGCACTGGCCGTCGACGCAGATCCCGTTGCACGTCTGCGGGGTCGTGAGGCAACTCGGATCGGGTTCATTGACAGTGGTATTGCCCGCGCCGCTGCCGCTCTGGTCGGGCTGGGAGCACGCCGCGGGGGGGCTCGTACCGAGGCAGACATAGCCCGTGCATGTGCCTTGGTCCTCGGGCACGATCGAGCCGATGATCGCCTTGCCGCCGAAACCACCAGTCACTTGCTTCGTGACGCCCCAGCAATCACGCGCATACTTCACGCCGCCATCGGCAAACCGGACGTCCCAGCCCGTGCCGTTCTCGATCAGCCTGACGTACGCATAATTGATCAG
>DAHXMN010000133.1 GCA_027371725.1 Candidatus Woesearchaeota archaeon
CCGGAGTTCCATAATCATTAAAAACGATTACGCCGGAACCTGCGCATGATCCGGACGAAGCGCGTCTATGAGCAGCCCTCGGACGAGGACGGGTTCCGCGTCCTCGTCGATCGGCTCTGGCCGCGAGGACTGGCGAAGGAGGCGGCGAGAATAGATTTCTGGGCGAAAGAGATCGCGCCGAGCGACCACCTGCGGAAATGGTTCAGCCACGATCCAGCGAAATGGGACGAGTTCCGCCGCCGCTACAAGCGTCAGCTCGAAGGGAACGAGGAACTCTGGACGCTCCGCACAATCGTGAAGGAGAAGGGCGGCGTGACGCTCGTCTACGCGGCGAAGGACGAGAGCCGCAACAACGCCGTCGCGCTGAAGGGCGTCCTGCAGGAATGAACCTCCCCGTCCCAAAGGGCGAGGTACAACTGATTCAAGAGCATCCTGTTGCTCGCATGCTAAATGCCGGTTAGCGCATCCGCGATATTAATGACGAATCGGGCGCGGATGGGGAAGAGGGGGTCCGGGTCGCCCGCTTCTTCCCGATGCCAACACCATTTTTTTAAATCGCGTCTCCTTCCCCCGGAGGATGGCGCAGGTCTACAACAGGGATGAGTTCAACGCGAAGCGCGGCGTGCTGCTCCGCAGCCTCAAGGAGCGCGTCTTCATCTATCCGACGGACACGATCTACGGCATCGGGTGCAACGCCCTCGACGACGCGCTCGTCCATCGCGTCCGCGACATCAAGAAAAGGCACAGCCTGCCGTTCAGCGTCATCGCGCCCTCGAAGGAGTGGATCCGGCAGTACTGCGTCGTCGACGAGCGCGGCGAGGGGTGGCTGGCGAGGCTCCCCGGACCGTACACACTCATTTTCCGGCTCAGGAACGGCCACCCGCTCCCGGACAGCGTCAATATGGGGCTCGGCACGGTGGGCGTCCGGATTCCGGACAACTGGTTCGCGGACGTGGTGCGCAGCCTCGGCATCCCGATCGTCACGACGAGCGCCAACCTCACGGGAGGCGACCACATGATCACGCTCGATGATCTCCATCCGGACGTCAGGAGGAACGTCGACCTGATTTTCTTCGACGGCGAGCTCCATGGCAGGCCGAGCACGCTCGTCCGTCTCGACACGGAGAACGTGGAGCTCAAGGAACGGTGAAAAGGGGAGGCGGAAGATGCGGATCCTCAGCGTCGGCGATCTCCACGGCGACCGTTCCCTCGCCGAGCGCCTCGCGAAACGCGCGGAGGAGGAGCGCGTCGACCTCGTCCTGATCTGCGGCGACCTCACCTTCTTCGACCGGGAGCCGACGGGTATCATCGGCCCGTTCCTCGACCGGAAGAAGAAGGTGCTCTTCGTGCCGGGGAACCATGACAGCTTCGTCACTGCGGACATGCTGACGCAGGCCTACCCCATCAAGAACTTGCATGGCTACAGCGTCCGGTACGATGACGTCGGCATCTTCGGCTGCGGCAAGGCGAACATCGGGGCCGAGCGCTTGGACGAGGGGGAGTTCTTCTCGACGCTGGAGAAGGCGCATCGCCGCATCAGCCATCTCAAGAAGAGCGTCATGGTGACGCATGTCCATCCCGCGCATGCGTCGGCGGAGCGCCTGAGCGGCTTCCGGGGGAGCGCGGGCGTGCGGAAAGCCATCGAGAAGTTCCAGCCCGACGTCGCGTTCTGCGGCCACATCCATGAGGCGGAAGGGATCGAGGAGCGGATCGGCCGGACGAAGGTCGTCAATGTCGGCAGCAGGGGGTTCGTGCTCGACCTGTGAGCGAAGGGAATTAGATGTTTTTTAATATATATTTAATAGTATGAATTTTTAAAATTACTAATATATAATATATACATATATAATATATGATTTCTTGGACAATCAGTACTCGACGATCTCGATGAAGGCGTCGTCGTTGTCCTCGATCTCGACGCTTTCCGATTCCTCGAGAAGCGATTCCGCCTCGCCTTTCTTCTTCGGCGGCTTCTCCCCGGGAGTGTCCGTCTCGGCGGGAGCGCTCGGCGCGCCGTCGCCGAAGATGGACATCATGCCCGCGAAGTCGTTCATCGGCTCGGGCTGGACGGAAGAGGAGGACGAAGGCGATGAAGAGGGCGACTGCCCGAACAGGGCGGCGTTCTCCTCCTCGCCGATGAGAGACTGGAGGTAGCGGATCGTCTTGCGCAGGTCGTCGACGGAGTCGTTCTTCGTGTCGATGTTGATGATGACCTCGTCCTGATCTGCGGCGACCTCACCTTCTTCGACCGGGAGCCGACGGGTATCATCGGCCCGTTCCT
>DAHXMN010000134.1 GCA_027371725.1 Candidatus Woesearchaeota archaeon
AAGTTTGTCCTTTTCCTGCCATCCGTCGTCAGGCCTGGTCGACCTCCCTCCGGTCCGGGAACCGGTCGGGCGCTCGGGATCATGCGGCCGCGACCGCATGCTCGCGCCCGTCGATCGTGCCGAGGCGACGACGGATGCTTTGGCGATTGGTAAGGACGTTACGATGATATCAATGAATGCGATACGCGGTCTTCCTTCCTATCCTTTGATCTGCTGGGAGTACTCGGAGGCGGTCTTCCGGTCGTTCACGTCGGAGAGACCGCCCGTGTAGGCCGCGCTCGCCTGCGCGGAGACGTTGACGGGGTAGCTGTCGAGCGATCCGGACTGCTGGTCCGCCGCGCTCACCGTGTTGAAGTCGATCTGGTTGAGGTTCTGCTGCAGCTTGATGTCGAGGGCCTGGCTGCCGAGCTGCGCCATGGACGGATCGCCGTAGAGCGAGCTGTCCGCGAGCGTGACGTTGGATTCGGTGGCGTTCGGGTTGCCGATGAGGCCGTTCCAGTACGAGGACAGCTTGTTCCCGAGGCCTGCCAGGGGGTTCTCGAACTTCTGGACGTTCACGTTGAAGAACGCGAGCGAGACGAGGACGAGGCTGAGCACGAAGATCGCGCCGAGGCGGAGCAGCATCTTCCGGAAGTCGAGGAGCGTGCCGCCGCTCACCTCGCGCATCTTCCCGACCAGTTCGGCGAAGAGGGCGTGCGCCATGAGGCTGTCCGCGTCGCGGTTGTCCGCCGCCGTGCGGAGCATCTCCCGGACGTTGGGGTTCCGGTCCTCGATGTAGCGGAGCGACACCTTGTGCATCTGCCGCCAGACGTCGAAGGCGAAGAAGGCGATCGCCGCGACGAGGGGGATGACGATCCCCATGGAGAAGACGCTCAGCACGAGCAGCAGTCCCAGGAAGAGGACGGTGGCATCGAGGAACGCGCTGAGCACGGCTACCTTGAACGTCTCGAAGCGGAGTTCGTTCAGGAGCGCGTTGATGGGTGCCATGTGGGGTTCCTAAGGGCGGGCGAGGGTCGTGTGCTCGGCGATGTGCTGGCGATGTGCTCGGCGGATCTCGGTGTGCTTGACTGGCCTATGAGGTCGACGGGTGCTGGCAGGAGTAGAGCTCGGACTGGAGGTCCGATATCTGGTTGTTCTGCGCGGTGATCGTGGCCTGCTGCGAGGCGATGGTCCCCTGCTGGTTCGAGATGTTGACGAGGGCCTGGCCGTAGAGCGTCTTGTATTGCTCCTTCTGGAGCGTCATCGCGGTGAGCTGCTGCTGGGTGGTCTGGAGCTGCGCATTCGTCTGGTTCAGCTCGGAGACCTTCTGGCCGTAGAGCGTGTCGTACTTCTGGATGTCCTGGCTCGTCTCGTTGAGTTGCGTGTTCGTCTGCGCGAGAGTGTCCTTGTAGTTCTGGAGCGCGGTCTGGCACTGGGAGAGGTTGCTGCTCGTCGTCTCGTATTGCGTCGTCCGCTGGGTGAGGCCGCGCTGGTAGAAGACCGTCACGCCGACCACGGCCAGCACGACGAGGAGCACCAGTACGACGAGCGCGATGTTGATGTTCTTTCCGAGGAAGCCCATTGTTCCACCATTGTGCGCGTCCTGCGCGTTACGTGCCTGTGCGCGGCGCATCCGCGCCTCATGCGGTCCGCATCTTCTACCTGCGCCGGCGTTCCGTGATGCGGCGGGCGGCGATCTCGATGAGCAGGAGGAGCATCGCGGCGACGAGGAAGTAGGCAGAGACGTCCTTGCGTTCCACCGTCACCTTGCGGGACGCCTGCTTGATGAACTGGACGATTGCATCGCTGTCCGACGGTTTAAATATTTTTCCGCCCGTCGCCTCGACCGCGTTGCCGAGGAGAGGGTTCATCCCGACCGTGTCGAGCTCGATCGGCCGGTTCACCGCGTATTCCTGGCCGATGATCGTGGCGAAGCCGGGCGCTGCGGGCTGGAACGTCGCGGTGTACGTGTCGCCATCCTTGGAGAACGAGAGGCCTTCGCCGCTCACCGGCGTCTTGCTCTGCACCGTGATCGTGCCCGGCTGGTCGATCCGCGTGTCGGGGATGTCGACGTAGTACGGCTCTTTCCGCTGCGGGTCGCCGATTGCCCAGTTGATGGTGCGCGAGATGAGGAGCGAGTTCTGGTCGTTGAGGAGCTGGCCGAGGTTGTTCCCCGCGAAGACCGTCCAGGTGGCGACGCGGCCGTTGCCGTACTGCCAGACGGTGAGGGCGGGCTCGCCGCCGTCCGCCGCGATGAGGAGGTCGGCGGTGTCCTTCGGCACGACCTGGTTGTAGCC
>DAHXMN010000135.1 GCA_027371725.1 Candidatus Woesearchaeota archaeon
GCGAAAATTAGGGGTTTGGTCACCGACGTTCCCAACTTCGCCTCCGGAGAAGTTTCGCGCTGCTGCGCTCAAGCCCCTTTCTTCGCGAGTTCGAACCACGAGTTATGCGAGTGGGTCGGGAACGGAGTGACCGAATCTCGTCCCCCTCATCGTCTTTCTCTGCAGCGACTGCATCTCGTCCCTCTCGGCCTTTTTGGAAACGGCTGGCGAAGAAGGGCTGCGCATGTGCGCAGCCGACGACGTTCTTCTGCGCCGCGGAGATCTCGTCCTCCCTCCGGTCCGAGATATTGCGAAATCGGCGCTGCATGAATCGCGCCGATTTCGGATATTGTTCCAAGGCGGCGCACCTTGCTGAGCGGTTAATCGCTTCCTAGAATCCCGTGTCGGAGAAGTGCTCGTCCGTCTTCTTCCAGAGGTCGGCGCGCGTCGTGAGCTTCTTCTTCACGAGGACGTCGGTGACCGCGTCGAGCTGGCTCCGCGTGACCGCGAGCTTGTACATCGTCAGGACGAGGAGGTCCTTCATCTCCTTCTGCGAGAGCTTCTCCACTTCCCTCTGCAGGGCTTGCGTCTCCTTCGCGCCGGTCCGCGTCATGGCGTTCTCTCCGAAGAGGGTCTCTTATAAATATTCCGGAACCTGTCGTCGGGGAAAAAGGCCCTCTTGTTGTTATGCCTGGGAAAAATCGTTTATCGTCCGAGCTGCCGCTCCTTCTCCGCGATCTTGAGCGTCGTCGAGATGACGGTGTCCGGGTTGAGCGCGATCGAGTGGATGGAGCGCTCGACGAGGAACTGCGCGAAGTCGGGGAAGTCGCTGGGGCCTTGGCCGCAGATGCCGATGTACTTGCCCCTGCGGTTGGCGACGTCGATCACCTGCGCGATCAGCTTCTTCACGGCGTCGTTCCGCTCGTTCCCGATGTGCGCCAGTATCCCCGCGTCCCGGTCCAGCCCGAGCGTCAGCTGCGTCAGGTCATTGCTCCCGATCGAGAAGCCGTCGAAGACGTTGAGGAACTCGTCCGCGAGGATGACGTTCGAGGGGATCTCGCACATCACATAGACCTTGAGGCCGTTCTCGCCCTGGCGCAGGCCGTACTTCGCCATCGTCGCCACGACCTTCTGGCCTTCCTCGACGGTGCGGCAGAACGGGATCATGATGATCAGGTTCGTCAGGCCGTACTGCTCGCGCACCCGCTTCATCGCCGCGCATTCGAGGGCGAAGCCGCGCTCGTACTTCGGGTCGTAGTACCGGGACGCGCCCCTCCATCCGATCATCGGGTTGTCCTCGACGGGCTCGTACTTCGTGCCGCCGATGAGGTTGGCGTACTCGTTCGTCTTGAAGTCGGACATGCGCACGATGACTGGCTTCGGGTAGAACGCGGCCGTGATCCGCGCGATGCCGTGCGCCAGCCGGTCGATGAAGTATTCCTTCTTGTCCGCATAGCCGAACGTGAGGTCGTCGATCTTCTGCTTCGCCTCTGGCTCGACGTTCGGATAATCGATCAGCGCCAGGGGATGGATGCGGATGTAGCTGTTGATGATGAATTCCATCCGCGCGAGCCCCACCCCTTGGTTCGGGATGCGGCTGAACTCGAACGCCTGCTCCGGCGTCCCGACGATCATCATCACTTTCGTCTTCGTCTCCGGCAAGGTGTCGAGGTTCGTCTCTTCCACTTCGAACGGCAGCCTGCCTTCGTAGACGAATCCTTCGTCGCCCTCGCTGCAGTCCACGGTGATGTCCTGCCCCTCGCGGAGGGCTTCGGTCGCGTTCTCCGTGCCGACGACGCACGGGATGCCGAGCTCGCGGCTGATGATGGCCGCGTGGCACGTCCTGCCGCCGGAGTTCGTCACGATGGCGGCGGCCTTCTTCATGATCGGCTCCCAGTCCGGGTCGGTCATCTCGGTGATGAGGACGTGGCCGCTCTGGAACTTGCCGATCTCCTTGACCGAGCGGATGATGTTCGCCTGGCCGACGCCGATCTTCTTCCCGACGCTGTGTCCCGTGATCAGGACCTTCCTCTCGGCAGCTTTCAGGTGGTAGGTCTGGTAGACGTTCTTCTTCCGCTGCGAGTGCACGGTCTCCGGCCGCGCCTGGACGATGTACAGCTCGTCGGACGTGCCGTCCTTCGCCCACTCCATGTCCATGGGCTTGAAATGGCCGGCCTTCTGCGAGTAGTGGCCTTCGATGATGCACGCCCATCGCGCGAGCGTCAGCGTCTCGTCGTCGTTGAGGCAGAACCTCTTCTGCTCCTCCGGCGGCACGGGGACGTTCTTCGT
>DAHXMN010000136.1 GCA_027371725.1 Candidatus Woesearchaeota archaeon
CCTCGACTTGCTGAAGAGACGGTACGCGACGAAGAAGTTCGACGGGAAGCGGATCACCGACAGCCAGCTCGCGCAGCTGAAGGAAGCGATCCGGCTCTCGCCGAGCAGCTACAACATCCAGTCATGGAAGGTGCTCATCATCAGCGATCCGGCGACGAAGGAGAGGCTGAAGCCGCTCTCGTGGAACCAGGAGCAAATCACGAGCTGCTCGCACCTCTTCATCTTCTGCGTCCCGACGGACGCGAAGAAGCATCTCGACTCCCTCCTGGCCGCGATGCGCAAGGCGGGCACGGAGGAGCAGCGCGTCGCCGGCTTCGGCAAGATGGTCGGCGGCTCGCTCGAGAGCAGGACGCCCGAGCAGCTGACCTCATGGATGCAGCGCCAGGCCTTCCTCCCCTTGATGTCCCTGATGTCTGAAGCGGCCGATCTCGGCCTGGACAGCTGCCCGATGGAGGGCTTCGACTCGACGGCGTACACGAAGGCGCTCGGCCTGAAGGGACTGATCCCGACGGTCCTCTGCCCGGTGGGGCACGCCGCGGACACGCCGCAGCCGAAGTTCCGGTTCGAGGCGAAGGACATCTTCGTCTGAGCAAAGCCATTCAAGCGCCATCGCTGCCTTGGCATGATTGGCGGGCGCGAACATGGCGCCGCAGCGCCATAATCGTGAGCGCCCGACGGTCTCCCCGAGCTGAGCGAGGACAACCAGGCCGCAGCGATGGCGCCCGTTCCGTTCGCGTTGCTGCGCTCTCGCCGCATCGCGCAACGACTCGCTTCTATCGTTCCAGCCCCGAAGGGGGCATGGTCGCTACCGCTCCCGGGTTCCTCGTATGACTCGGAACCGACTCCCGGAACTCCTTCGCACCACGGACCGCAGCGGCTCGCCGTAAGCGCGGCAACGTACACAGTCACTGCGGCCCCTCCCAGCGGCTCTTCGGCACATCGCTTCGCGCTGCGCGCAGAGCTGCTGCTCAGTCGCACGGGTCCGTCCTCGAACCCTTTGCGCCTCGAGACTTCCGGCGGTCGTGCGGAGGTGTCGACCGAGTCCAGCGGAATCGTGGAATCGCGTCCGTGCTCGAAGCAGTCTCTCGGAGGCGCGGTCCATTCGCCGAAGAGCCCCTCCCAGCAAAACCTTTTAAAACCCTCCCGTCCGCGAAGCGACGATGGAGCACGCGCGGATTTTCCAGTACGCGGCGCTGGGGCTCTTCTTCCTGCTCCTCTATCTCTCGTTCCTCATCGTCCAGCCGTTCCTCACCGCGATCATCGTCGGGCTCGTGCTCGCCTATCTCTTCTACCCCGTCTACAAGGGCTTGAAGTTCGTCTTCCGGAGCAAGGCGCTGACGAGCTTCCTCATGATAGTCCTGATCCTCGCGCTGATCATCATCCCGACCGCGTTCATCACCGCATCCCTCGTCCAGCAGTCGATCGACCAGTACCAGCTCCTCGCCACGATGAACTTGCCCGGCGTCTTCAACGGTTTCCTCTCACAGTTCGGCCTGACCTTCGACGGCGTGGTGGGCACGGTCTCGTTCAACGTGCGGAACTATTTCCTCTCGTCGGTGCCGGACATCCTGAACGGGTTCGCGAAGATGGTGCTCGGTCTCTTCATCATGTTCTTCATCCTCTTCTTCGCATTCATGAACGGCGAGGAGTGGGTCGCCGCGGTGAAGAGCGCGGTCCCCTTGGAGCCGGAGCACAAGGAGCGCCTCTTCGAGCAGGTGAAGAACGTGACGCGCGGCGTCCTCTACGGCCAGTTCCTCACCGCGGTCATCCAGGGCGCGCTCGGCGGCCTGATGTTCTACATCTTCGGCATCCCGAACGCGGTCTTCTGGGGCGTCATCATGATCATCCTCAGCTTCATCCCCTTCCTCGGCACGCCCATCGTCTGGGTGCCGGCGGGGATCATCGCGCTCGCCAAGGGGGACTACGTCGCCGGCATCGGCGTCATCGCGGCCGGCTTCCTCATCGTGATGAACATCGACAACGTGCTGAAGCCGCGCCTCATCGGCGGCAGGGCGCGCCTCTCCACCCCCGTCGTGCTGCTCGGCGTCTTCGGCGGGCTGGCGCTCTTCGGCTTCATCGGCCTCGTCCTCGGAGGGATCCTGGCCTCTGTCGACTGGCGCCTTGTCTTCCTCGTCCCCGTGCCCTTCGCCCTCTTCGGAACCGTCTGGTCGTACCTCAAACTCCGCGAGCTCGCCCCGCGCCAACCGGC
>DAHXMN010000137.1 GCA_027371725.1 Candidatus Woesearchaeota archaeon
ATGCGCACGGTACGAAGTACCCTTGAGCTCCGCTCCGGGAACCCGAACGCGATGCGTTCTAGGGTACCGGCGCGCCGAGAGCTTTGCTCTCGCGCGAATCGGACGTTTTTCTGGTTCTGTTCCGAGGCAGCGCATCTGCCAGTTGTTTTATCGGATGCAGAATTTACTGATCGTATCGGTTCTCTCGTTCCTGTTCATCCCTGCATGATGCGGAGGAGGCCGTACGCGAAGCGATCCGCGACCATGATCGAGTCGTTCTCGCCCATGTACTCGAGGTGGATGCACCATGGGTCGTGCGGGTCCTGGTAGATGAGGTCCTTGTCCCCCTCGTCGAAGGAGAGGACGGCCGTATCCTGCGTCGCGTTCGCGCAGGTGACGACCATCTGTTCCGCGCCCGTCGTGTTGACCGTGGCTTTGAGGGCGCTGTGCGTCTCGATGTTGAGGAGGTCGTACCGGAAGCCGGTGATCCTGCTGATCTCGACGCCGCCTACGACCGGGTAGCTGCCCGCATCCGGCGAGAACGTGATGTAGATGAGCTTCGGCCGCTGCGCCGGGTCGACGAACCGGTCGGTGACGTTCCGCTGGAGCACGACGCTCTGGAGCTCGCGCGGGTGATAGTAGAACGGGATGTAGTACGGCTGGCCGTGCGACACGATCTCCGTCACCCAGAGCGGGCTGCTGCCCTGCATCGTCTCAGAGAAGTCGAAGCCGTTGTATCGGTTCGCGGCCGCGACCGATTGCTGGTGCCAGCGCTGGTACGCGAGGCCGCCGATCAGGACGAGGACGATGAGCGCGCAGAACGCGACGAAGAAGATGACTGCGCGACGGCTGTTCTCCGGGTCGGACTGGCTCGTCGTCGTCCCGGCGCCGAAGGGCGCGGTCCCGGCCGCTTCAGCCTTCCCCGCTTCCTTCTCCACCCCTTCCTTCTTCGCGGGCTTTTCCGTCCCCTTCCCGCCCTCCGTCTTCTCAGCCGCCGTCGGGAATCACCCCGTAGTAGCTGAGGATGAGGTAGTCCTTCGCTGCGACGAGGCCGTACGGGTCGCCCGTCGCGGTGATGCAGTCCCCCGCTGCGGCGATCGTGGCGTTGCTGCTCGTCTGGTTGGTGACGATGAGCCGGATGACGACCGCGCCGTTCACCGCGTCCGCGCACGTCGCGACCGGCACGCCCGGGTACGCGGTGCTGTTCTCGAGCTGGCCGGAGTAGGTGTTCGGCAGCTGCTGCGACAGGTCGAACCGCGCCATGTCGACGAACTGGAGGCGCTGCGCGTCCGCCGTCGGGTCGAACGTCGTCACGATGTACGTCGCGTTCTTGAGGATGGTCGAGATGCCCGGCTGCGCCTCGACGGGGATGATGAGGCCGTAGACGCTCTGGAAGGTCAGCGTGCTCGCGTTCTGCGCCACCGGGAAGTCCTGGACGGTGAGCTGCTTGCCTCCCGCCGTGACCGACAGCCCGTCCCGCACCTGGGTGAAGTCGTGCTTGTTGAAGGTGAGGCCGCCGCTGTTCGTCGCATTGTTGTTCGCGAACTGGACGATGGAGAGGATCATCAGCGCGACGAGGAAGAGGCCGATGGCGATCTGGCTGAGACGCTGCTTCCAGACGCCCGATGCGCGCTCGCTCCGTTTCATCCCGCTGGCGAGGAGCCCCTCTTTTATAAAATTGACGGGACCGTCCGCTTCGTTGACGCCCGGACACTGAGCGCCGTCCCCGTCAAGAGCACCGGCCAAAGGACGAGGCGCGCAGACAACGCGGCGGAGCGCGACGCAGGGGTGCCCCATCGTCGCTGACGCTCCGAGGTTGCCGGACAAGCCGTCAACCATCCGGGGAGGAGCGCTCTCGGGAGAACCGGCGATCGCCGAGAAGCCGGTGCGGAGACGGGGGCGGCACGGCAAGCGGTTCGCGAGCAGGACGTGGCGATGGTCCGATGAGTCTTTTTTCCACAAACTATATAAGACCCTCCGGCGCCGCTGCCGTCATGCGCACTTCCGCCCTCTTCATGCTCGTCCTCGCGGCCGTCGCGCTCCTCGCCCTCGCGGCGTGCTCGCAGCTGCCGAAGCAATGCCGCGGCCTCTCCGGCGCGGACGCGAACGCGTGCATCATCAACCTCGCAACGGCGAACGGCGACGCCTCCCTCTGCTCCTCGACGGACCCGGGCGCGTTCCGGACGTGGTGCTACGCCAGCGTCGCGAACGCGACGAACGACACCGCCG
>DAHXMN010000138.1 GCA_027371725.1 Candidatus Woesearchaeota archaeon
GGTTCGACATCGGCAACCTCCCCGAGCACCAGCTCGGCTACGTCTACATCCAGGAAGCGGCGTCCATGATCCCGCCCGTCGTGCTCGCGCCGGAGCCGGGCGAACGCGTCCTCGACCTCTGCGCAGCTCCCGGGAGCAAGACGAGCCAGATCGCGCAGTACATGCGCAACGAGGGCGTCCTCGTCGCGAACGACGTCCAGGGGATGCGGCTGAAGCCGCTCGGACTGAACCTCCAGCGGTGCGGCATCACGAACACGATCGTCACGCTGAACGGGAACCATCGCTTTACCGCGGGCACGTTCGACCGGGTCCTCGTCGACGCGCCCTGCACAGGCACGGGCACGATCCGACGCTCGTTGAAGACGATGCGGATGTGGAGCCCCGGCCTCGTGAAGCGGATGCAGCACGAGCAGAAACAGCTCATCGCGCTCGGCTTCTCCCTCCTGAAGCCCGGCGGCACGCTCGTCTACAGCACCTGCACCCAGGAACCGGAGGAGGACGAGGAGGTCGTCACGTGGCTCCTCGAGCGGCAGCCGGACGCGACGCTGGAGGAGATGAAGCTCGATATCGAGAGGAGTCCGGCAATCGGGGAGTGGAACGGGAAGCGGTATCACAAGGACATCGGGAAAGCCCTCAGGATCTATCCGCAGGACAACGACTCTGAGGGCTTCTTCGTCGCGAGGATCAGGAAGGCCGATTAGACGAGTGAAAGGCCTTCTTCTCGGCATACATCTGCATGTCGACGTGCTTGAAGAAGGACCCCGAATCGCCGCCGGAAGCGATGTGGGCGTGAAGCTCCCCGAAACCCGTTGAGACGGGGTCGTTCTGGAAACGGATGCCGAGCGTCCGCATCTCCTCCTGACGGAGCGCAGTCTTGATGCAGGGGAGAAGTTTCCCGCCCACAAAAGGAGGGAGCATCTCCGAGGGGGTGCCGGGCAGGAGGAGGACGAACTCATCCCCGCCTATCCGATAGGCACGGTCGACGTGACGCTCCACCGCCGCATTGATCCCCGAAGCGACCGCACGGAGGTAGCTGTCCCCGACCGGATGGGTCCATCGGTCGTTGACCTCCTTCAGGTCGTTGACGTCCAGCAGGATCATCCCCAAGGGGCTGCCGGAAGAGAGCGAACGCTCCAGGAACGCGGCGTAGTCCTTGGTGAACCGGTTGCGGTTATACAGGCGGGTCAGGAAATCCCTGCTCTCAATCTCGAGGTGGGTGTAGCCGACGGAGAGCTTGTCCACGGCGCACTCGAGCAGGGAGCAGGCCCGGGAAGAGAACGCCCGGGGACGCGACGATTCGACGTTCAGGACGGCGAAGGGCCGTCGCTCCATGGCGCTGCCGTCCAGCATGATGGGGAATGCGGCCTCGCTCCGGACGGGGAAGAGATCGTCCGGGTGATGGAAATAGTCGCTCGCAGCTCCGATGTCATTGTCGAGCACCGGCCGTTCGGTCGAGTAGGCACGGCCGGTCAGTCCCCTGTCAACAGGGAAGAAGTAGCCGTTCATGCTCCCAGGATACCCTGCCTGCGCCTCGAGCGAGAGCACCACGCACGCGCGGCCGTCGTGACTCTTGAGCGCCTGGTCGCGGTACGGCTTCAGGATAGCCACCCGCTGGAAGAGGGCCGGGGATTCGTCGTGCAGGCGATGCACGATCCGGTCCGATATCTGCTCTTCCGTGAGGAGGCTGCTCTGGAAGAGGATGTTCCCGAGATTGTCTCTGAGATGCGCAATCCGCCCCTTCTCGCGCTCTTCGCGGAGAGCCTCGGCGAGCCCATGTACCGCACGTCGCATATCCATGATGAACGCCCGTTGAGGATTATGGGACCATGACAAGAACGCGTTCTAGATTATAAAATCGTTCTAGGTTATAAAAATGGTATAAACGAGAGGAGAGAAAAGAATGCGAAGGGGGCTTACTTCCTGGCCTTCTCGATCTTGCCGCGGCGGAGCGCGTTCAGGCTCTGGTCGTTCACCTTGATGACCTGCCAGCGCACGCCGGGGATGTCGCCCTTGGACCTTCCCATCTTGCCGCCGATGCACTCGACGACGACCTCGTCGTGCTCCCCGTGCCAGCCTTGGCCCGTGCGCAGGCCAGCCTTTCCCTCACTTCACCGGTCGAGGCTTCAGGGCGCCACACCCCGCTCCGCTGTG
>DAHXMN010000139.1 GCA_027371725.1 Candidatus Woesearchaeota archaeon
ACTAAAATACTAACGATGAGCACCACCCGGGCATGGGTGGCGCTACTGTTCCTTGCGGGATCCGCCGCCGCATCGACGTGCACAGACGCATGCGACGCGCGCTCGCCGCCGGCGCCCATGGATACGTTCCGTGCGTTCTGCGGGAACGACGGCGTCACGTACAACACCACGAACCGGCAATTCACGAGCGGCGACTGCTATTCGTACTGCGGCGTCGCAGTGCTGTACGCGGGCCGATGCGGGTGCCCCAACGACTGCGGGGCGGACAGCGGGCACGGCAGCTGCAGCGTCAGCAACGCGTCCGCGCTCTGTGTGTGCACGGCCGGGTGGGGTGGTCCCGACTGCCTCTCGGTGCGCTGCCCGTCCAACGGCTGCGGAGGGCACGGCGCGTGCGTGAGCGGCGTGGGCACTGCCGACTACTGTCGCTGCGAAACCGGGTACACGGGAACGTACTGCTCTGAGCCGGTTCTGCGGATGCCGCAGCCCGTCGGCGTGTTCCCGAACGCGCCCCCGCTGTTCTCGCCGGCGTATGCGTACGGTGACCTCCACCCGGTGTTCAACGTCTCGGTGCTCGCGACGTGGGACATCACGATGAGCCCCGAGGACTTCCTGCACGTGATCGACCCGTTCGTGGTGTACAACAACAACGCGGTGCGCAACCGCCCGGCGCTGCTCACGTTCGACAACGGCGTGCTGCGCAAGGAGAACATGACCGTGACGATCCAGGTCAAGGGCACGTCGAGCCGCCTTGACATGAAGAAAGGCTTCAACGTCAAGTTCAAGGGGGGCACGCTCGCGGACCTCACCGAGATCGGGCTCAAGACCGGCAACGACGGCGGCGACAAGGCCGACAGCCCGCTGAAGACGTTCCTGACCGTGACGCTTGGACGCGCGGTCAGCGTCCCGATGACGCGGACGGGATGGGGCCTGCTCACCATCAACCGGGTCTTCATGGGGCTCTACTACTACGACGAGGCGCCCCAGGCCTCGGCGTTCACCGAGGCGTTCTACGGCGAACCATTCGTCGGCGACAGCGTCAAACTAAGCCTTGACCAATTCCTGGACTACCTCGGCGACAACGTCTCGGTGTACGAGTCACTGGTAATTCATAAGTTCATTAACTTCACTACTCAACGCATCGAAACGGACAACATGACGGTCTACGTCGACCTCGTGCGTGCGATGAGCCTCCCGACGTTCGAGCCGCAAGCAATGTGGGCCATCCAGAGCGTCCTCGGTACCCTCGCGGTCGAGGCATTTCTTCTGGCCAACGATAATTTCGTTGATGGAAACAACTACTACCTCTACCGCGCACGGAGCGACGGGCTGTGGCGGCTCATCGACCACGACTTCGACGCGATGTTCGACGGTACCGGCCACGGATCCCACAACGTGTACGTGTACATCACCAACTACACGGACAGCGGCACCGCGAGGAGCAACCCGGTCCGCAGGGCCGTGACGGCCCAGCCCGCGTTCGTTGCGCGTTTCACGGAGATGATGCGCGGCGTGCTCACATCGCCGCTGTTCGGCATGTCGCCGGACGCGGTGTCCGCCTCGCCGCGGCTCCCAGAGGTGTACTCCTCTGTCGGTGCGTGGGTGGGCGCGTGGGTGATACGGGACAAACTCCAACAGCTTGCGTTCGATGCGAGCCCCGCGCAGTTCTTCGGGGCGGTGAATACGACGTCGAGCGCGCTGGCCGCGAGGGCAGCCGCCGTGTTTGTCCAGCTCCCCTTGCCGCAACCCCCCACCTCGTCGTCGGCCTCCTGCTGCAGCGCAACGTTGGTGGCGACGTGCTCTGGCGTCGCTGCGGTGCTGCTAGTGGTTGCCATCGCGGTGGTGTGGCGGCGGCGCAGTCGCTGGAGCCCGCTCGAATCCCAGGAGCTCTCTGGGGTCGCGAAGGGTGTGTACACGAGCGACGACGTGATGGGCAACCCCACGATGCGGAAGAGCGAGCACATGATCAGCTCCGCGATGTAGTGAAGCGTTCGGCGGGTACTGACGGAGACGAGTGACGCCCACGACCATCGGCCCATAACCTGTTTCCGAGGGGGGATGGAGTAACGGAAAAGGAAGGCTAACGTCCGATAACACCAACGACTTCGTGATTCTTCAGTTTTTTTTCTTCGTTGCAAAGGACGGCGAT
>DAHXMN010000013.1 GCA_027371725.1 Candidatus Woesearchaeota archaeon
GCGCCCCCGTCGCTCATCGCTGTCGAGAAGGAAGGCGGCTCGCCTGAGGCCGGCGGCGATGACGGCGAGAGACGAATACAGTAAGACGATAGAGCTTGCTACTCTTCCCTATTTCATGTCGATGATGCGCCGGCGGCCGGCGTAGCCCTCGTCGAGCTCGTGCCAGTGCCTGATCCGCCGCTCGCCGGCGTGCCAGCAGAGGAAGACGTCCCTGTTCTCGAACTTGGTGTAGAAGTCCACGATCCCCTCGTCGATGTCGCGGAGCACGGCGCCCGTCGCCTCGATCCGCTCCACGACCTCGTAGAACTCCTCGGTGAGCGTGTGCAGTTCGGCGTCGTAGAACTCGGCGCCGATCATCACCTCCTCCGACTCGCCGTCCGTGGTGATGCCGGCAACGCACAGAAGAAAGGATCCTAGAATCCTGCGAGCGTCGCTCCCTCGTCGAACCGGATGTGGGAGGGGCCGGCGTACCGCTCCGTGACCGTGCGTTCCTTGCTGAGCCGCATCGCATCCAGCATCTTGAAGAGGTTGCCGCTGAACATCGCCGCGCGGATAGGGGTCTTCGTTCCGTCCTTGCGGACGTACGCGAGCCGCACCTCCGCGGAGAAGTCGCCGCTCACCGTGTTCGGGACGAAGCTGCTGAACGCGACGATCTCGACCGTGCCGTCCCCGAACAGCGCTTCCGTCTCCTCGGCGCCGGGCAGTATCTCGACGGAGCCGAGCGCCCCGGTCGCCTCCACGCCGAGATAGTGCGCGTAGCGCTGCGACGCGACGTGCCGCCTGAAGACACCTTCCTGGATGATTGGCACGGCCTGCGACGCGACGCCGTCCAGGTCGAACCTGCTGCTAGCGGGGTTGAACGGCAGCGCGGGGTTCGAGAGGAGAGTGAAGCACTCATTGCGGGTGATGCGCTTCCCGAGCGCGTAGCGGGAGAGCTTCCGGTACTTCGCGACCGCGCTCGCGTGGAAGACCGCGGGCGAGACGTCGAGGTGCGGGCTCCAGAAGTCGCGGAGCGCGTCGCCCGACAAGACGATCCTCCCGTCTTGGACGCGGTTGAAGCGTTCGGCGGCGAGGGCGTCGCGGGCGCGCTGCGCATTCTCGCGGACGAACCGTGCGGGGCCAAGGTCCGCGAGCCTGCTCACGGTCGCCGCCGCGTGGATCTCCTGCTCTCGCCGCGCCTTCCCGGCGCCTGCCGCAACCGAGAAGAAGCATTCGACGAAGAGCGCGGTGCTCTCGCTCTTCGCGCGGAGGCCGGCGCTGTTCGCCACGTTCAGCCTGAGGACCGAGAGGTCGAGCTCCGCGGCGTCGAGGCCGATGCCCCGTTCTTTGCGCTGCGCCGCCGCGATGGCGCTCCACGTCTGGAGGAGGAGCCGTTCCGCCGTTCCGCCCTTGAAGGCGGCGACGATGGCGGGGTCGGCGAGCTGCACGGAGGTGTATTTCTGCTTCTTCGGCAGCGGGTAGCCGGGCTTCTTCGCCGACGCGCAGATAAGGAGCGCGTCCTTCGCCTTGGCCCTGATCGTCGCTTCGTCGTCGTCGAAGACGGTGAAGCGCGCGTCGCCGAGCTGCGGTCGCTCGCGCTCCTGCCTGCCCTCGGAGCCTCGGGCATGCTTGCCGAAACGCTTGTAGATGGTGATGTCCGCCTGCGTCCGCGCGGCGGCGATGACGGTCTCGACCTCCTGCCCCTTGGTGAGGTGGAGGGCGACGCTCTCCCGTTCCTGGAGGATGAGCGACCAGCCGTCGAGCTTCAGCTTCTTGAGCGTCGCCGTGATTTTCTTGAGGTGGAGCGTCATGGTCTTTCCCTTCGTTTCTTTTTTTTCGGCGCAGCACGGCCTTCGCGTCGTCCGCTTCTTGGACGGCCGGGACGGGTCACCCCGTAAGGGACAACCCCCGGCCCTCTCAGCCCCGTTCACGGATCACGACGCGACCTGAGGGCGGTGCTGCGCATCTATAGGCGTTTGACGGATGATGGATCGTTGATTGAAAAACTGCTGTTTGAATGTCGGTTGAAACCATGCGTTTCATGAGAGGACGACGTCCTTGATGAGGAGCCAGGGGCCGCCCTCGGAGACGCGGACCCAGTCGTGGTGGCCCTTCCCGCAGCGGCCGTTGCCCGGAACCTCGAATTCCTTGGAGACGCCGACGATGTTCCGCAGCACGTCGGGCAGGTAGCCGGTCATGCCCGCCTCGTAGTAGAGCTTGCCCGTCGGCTCGCCGTCCGTGACGCGCTCGGCGACCACTCCCTGTATCTGGATGCCCCATGCTTTCGGGTCCTCCATGCCGCCGCTCGAGTTGTGGAGGAGGAGGCCGTCCTTCATGCTCTTGAGGAGCTTCTCCTTGGACACCGTCCCGGGTTCGAAGTACGTGTTGGTCATCCGCGCGTAGACCTTGTGGTCGAAGGATTCGCAGCGGCCGTTGCTCGACCGCGGGACCCCGAGCGTTGCCGCGTTGTACGCGTCGGTGAGGGGGGCGTTGACGATTCCCTTCTCCACCATGAGGGTCTTCGTGGCGAGCTGGCCTTCGTCGTCGAAGAAGAAGAAGCCGTGGCTGCCGGGGATGAGAGGGCCGTCCGCGATGGAGACTGATGAGGGCGCGATGCGCTTGCCGAACCACTGTGCCGCCATCGCTCTCCCCTTGTAGATCGTGTCCGCCTCCATGCCGTGGCCGAAGGACTCGTGCGCGAGCAGCCCGGACATCGCAGGCGTGAGGAGGCAGAGATACTTGCCCGGGGTGAGCCGTTCGGCCGTCGCGATCCGCTCGGCGAACAATGTCACTTTCCGGATGGCGGTCTGAGGGATTGCTGCGCGCTCCCAGCCGTGGCCGAAGAGGCTGTCGTAGCTGTACCGGACGTCGTCGTCCGCGCTCTTGACGAACGCGATCATGATGAAGAGGCAGCCGCCGATCTCCTGGCTCAGCTTCCGGGTGGAAGTGACGAACGCCTTGGATTCGCGCATCTCGCTGTAGTGGACGCGCGCGTTGACGAGCATCTTCGAGGAGGAACGGAGCCGGCGATGGAGGCCGTTGATTGCAGCCATCTTCTCCTTGAGAGGGACGGTGGACGCGTCCTTCTTGCCGAGCGCGTCGTAGTCCGCGTCGAGCGGTTCCCGCGGGAGGTCGAGCGTCACTTTCACAAAGCGCTTCCTCGTCGCGCCGAGCTCCCGCGCCGCTTTCCGTAGGGCCTTCTCGTCCCAGCCGCTGAGGCCGCGCTCATGATAGCGCTGGCCGTCGAAGACGCGGAGCTTCACGCCTTCGTCGCTCTGCCGCGCCACGTCGGTCGAGGTGTCATCCTTGCTGATGTCGAGGTACTCGGTGCGAAGGTAGAGCGCATCGCCGACGCAGCCGCCTCTCTCGAGGAGCGGGACGAGCGTCGCGAGGAACGCCTTCTTCGTAAGGAGGTCTGGAGATACCATGGGCACCGGACGAGACGGGCATTTTAAAAAACTTATGTAAAGGACGGCTCTTCGGCGAATCATCTGCGAATCACCAGCGAATCGCATTCGTGCCGCGCCCGGGGACGCCAGGCTGCCGCCCGGATGCGCCAGCCAGGTTCCCGTGAAGCAGCGCCTCTCCCCGCCTCCGCCACCCGCAAGAGCGGAGGCACAGCCCATCCGCCGAAGAGCCGGTCCGCGTCCTCTACGCCGACGCCTAGTAGTCGCTCATGCTCGTCTGGCCCTTCCGCTTGTTCGGCCGTACTTGCACCTTCTCAGGTGAGACGTCCTGCCCAACTTGTTTCTTCAGGTCGAGCGCGACCTGCTTGCCGACCAGCCCCGCAAGGACGGAGACATCCGCATCCTTGATGTGCTGCAAGGTCCTGATGCCGTTATTGAGCAGCTTCCGCGCCCGTACGCGGCCGATGCCCTTGAGCTGGAGCAGCGGCAGGAGCTCTTCCTTCGCGCCGTGCTTGAGCCGGAGGCGGAGGCGGCCGAGCGGCGTCCGCAGCGCGTGCAGGCCGAGGATCCGTGACAGCTCTTCGCACCCGTAGACGAGCCAGTCCGCGCGCTCGAGCTTCGCGTGCACCTCGCCCGGAGCGATGCCGTACGTCTCGAGGAGCGCGTCCTCCTGCACCTCCTCGATCCAGTCCTGGAGGAACAAAGCGGTCTTGAGCGTCATGAGGAACTCGTCCCAGTCCTCGGTGAATTGCGGCGGCGGCCGGACGAGGAGCGTGTCGATCTCGGCCATCGTCTTCTCCACGATCCCCTCGACCTCCCTGGCGCGCGGCCGCAGCAAGGGACGCAGTTCGAGGCAGCTCGTCAGCATCTGCAGCAGGGCGAAGTCACGCGGCTTCCCGCCGCGACGATCGGACTCCCTGAGCGAGCCGACGAGGAAGTGCGCGGTCATCGGGTCGAGGTACAGCTCCGCCACCCGCTTCCCGAGAGGCGTCGCCCGGAGCCGCTCGTCCAGGACATCCTTCGCGCTCCGGAAGAGGGGCTGCGCGCCCGCTTTCCTCCCCGCCGCCCCTTCCGTCCCCGCATCTCCCCCCTCGAGGAACTCCCACTCCTGCAGCTTCCGCGCCATCGAGTCGAGGATCGCGTTCAGCTTCCGCGTGTCGCCGTACTGCTTCGCGTAGAACGTCTTCGAGAAGAACGCGTGCAGCCCGTCGCGCGCCGTCACGAACTCCGAGGCGATGAGGCTCAGCACGTACGTCCGCAGCACCGGCTCGACCGCGAGCTTCGAGAAGATCTGCTCAGGCTCCCCGTTCAAGTACCGCTCGACACGCAGCTCCTTCTGCTCCTCGGTGTCGGCGAGGACAATCGCCTCGCCGTACTCCTCCTTCCCGGGCCTTCCGGCCCTGCCCGCCATCTGTTCGTATTCCAGCACCGGGATGTCAGCCATCCCCCACGCGCCGCCGCCCCCGAAGCGCTTCAGGTCGCGGATGACGACGCGGAACGCGGGGAGATCGAGGCCCATGGCCAATGTCGGGGTCGAACAGATGATTTTTATCACTCCCTCACGAAATTTGTCTTCTATTAGTTCCCGTTGGCGGGAATGCAGCCCCGCATGGTGGAACGCGATCCCCTTCTTCACGCACGCGGCGAGCCGCTTGCATTGTTTCGTCGGCGACGGGAGGGCGTGGAGGGCCTCCTCCCCGAGCGTCTCCAGCTCCGCGCTCTTCGATGCGACGGCGTGCGCGGTCCGCTCTGCCTGCGACTCCGCGCCGCGCCGCGTGCTGCAGAAGACGAGCGCCTGCTTCCCCTTCGCCAGCGTGTCGAGGCAGATGTTGAGCGTCGCGTCGTCCGACTCCTGCCTGATCGCGAGTGCATCCCGTCCCTTCTTCGGTGTCACTTCCGCCGGAGAGGACGCGATGCTTTAAAAGATTATGAGTGCGCGGCCAGTGGATGGCGAGGTGAGTCTTAGGCGGATCGCGTTGCGCTGCACCGGCTTCGAGACGTATCGCATGCCATGTTCTTAGGGACCTCCTCCCTGTGGAGGGGCGACCTCCTCGGCGGCCTCTGATGCCCTAATCGCTACGCCTCGACCATTGGCCGGTGCAGCCCATTTGCCTAAGAACCGCGAGGCGAAGCCCTGTTGACACCATCGTCGTTGCCGCCTCGGATTCTCTGCCGGCGGCGAGCATGGACGAGGAAGAGCGAGACTCGTGTCCCGGAGAACGCGAGGATCGGGAACCGCGCGCCATACGAGCGGGTCAGGAGCGTGTGCGACTGAACGTAGTGACTGGGACTCCGCTTCCCGGAAGCAGATGGTCAGGAGCTCGGAGAGCGGCTGAGGATGGCTTCTCCGCGGCAACGACTATGTCAACGCAGCCGCGAGGTGAGGCTCTTAGGCAAATCACTTTCGTGCTGCGCCCCGACAAGTATCGAGGTGCAAACGGCAGGGCAACCGAGTCTAGTGATGATCGCCCGTGTCATCGTCCGACCGTCTCGGGGGCGCAGTCCAATTGCCTAAGAGCCGCGAGGTGAGTAACCTTTATAAACCGCTTGTCGTCCCTGAACCGCAGCCTCGTCCCCGACGGGACACTGCCTCCGTGGCTCAGCGGTTAGAGCGGCCGGCTGTTAACCGGCAGATCGCCAGTTCAAATCTGGCCGGAGGCGTATAACCCCCGTTTGTCCGTCCTTTTTCTTCTTCAGTTCTACCTGCCGAGCAGCTGCTGGATGATGAGATAGAGGAAGACACAGACGATTGCGAGCAGCGCCACGGTCATCGTCGTCGCGCTCTTGCAGCTCATCCAGACGCGCTGCCGGGGATCCATCTTCGGGAAATGCCGATAGGTCTGCAGGAAGATCGTCACCCAGAGGAGCGAGCCGAATAGGAGCGCAAACGGCGCCGCGATGACCATGAGATCCGTCGCTGAGTACATGCTCTTCTCCGAGGAGAAGTCATCAGCGAGCGCGCGGTTCTGGCTTGCGCCACGGCGGACCTCATCGCCGTTGTTCACCGAAGCGGAGACAGCTTAAATGCTTTGTGCATCAGCGTTATTGCCGCATCGCGGGGGGTGAAGAGTTTCCCTCTACACGCTCCTCGACGGCGATTGGATTGCTGCCTCGTAACCCGTCTCGACCGCGTTCGGATCGTTGGCGGCGCCGCCTAGCAGTCGCAGGAAGAACTCGACATCATTTCTCAAGCCTTCCGCCGAGCGATAGGGCGTCACAATCTTTCCCTCCTGATGCAACGGGAAGAGCGGCGTTCCCTCGAGCGACAGGTATTCCGAGATGAGCGCTTTCGTCCTGTCGCCCTCACGATGGCGGGTGAGCGGATCGCCCAGTATCCGGGCGCAGACACGCGCGGTCTCCTCGAGCCCTTCCCTCCCCGAATAGAATCTCCCGTCGGCCATGAACCCCTCGCCCACCATGCCGACCTGGATGATGAGCTTCACCTTGAAGCCGGCCTCTTTGAGTTTCTCGATCGCCTCCACCTTCGACGCGGTGCTCTCCGGTTTTCCGAGGAAGCGCGACGTCTGCTCGTGGAACGACTCGACGCCGACCAGCACGGAGTAGAGTCCCGCTTCCCGTATCCTACGCAGGTAGCCTGGCGGCGTCCGGTTCACGTTGGGCAATCCCATGAACGCGTACCTCTTCCATGCTTCGGGGAAGATGCTCGCGCCCATCTCGACGATCTCCAGCGGCGAGGGGTACGCCCGGGGCTCACCCGCCGGGAACCAGAGGAGGTCCGAGCCGTTGAGGAAGTGCTCGATCATCAGGTCCAGGTGCCCGCCATGATACTCGACCTCGACCGCGCGCGCGAGCTCCATGTTCATCCTGACCTTCTCGCGCGTGAACAGCTCCAGCCGCTTCTTTCCGTCCCGCCTGTCCGGGCAGTAGAGGCAGGTCCTATCGCAGTCCTGCGAGATCTTCGTGATGACCATCGTGTCGTTGAACTCCGGCACGATGTCGTTCGGCGAGTAGAGATGCCTGAAGTCGCGGAACCGCGCGAGGACCCGTTGCGTCTCCCACCCCGTGAAGAGCGCCGCATCATCCGTTCGTCCGAAGGTGAGCGATGAGACCAGGTCATAGACCTTCTCGAGAAGCTTCTCGAGGGAAACGCCCGGTTCCGTGACAAAGTTGCCGAATGCGTTCGGCCGTTCCGCGAACACCCGCTCATTTTTCCTTGTGCCGCTGCTCACTCTCTGGACGAGACCAATCGGTCCAAGGTCGGCCCGCCACTCTCCCGTCATGAGCCAATAGGAGGCGTCGCTCTCAAGGTCAGGATCCCAGACTCTCACAAGCTCCGCTTTCCCGTCGCGTGCGATGACTTCATGGGGCGGCGTATAATCCAGGTAGCATGGTAAAAGTTCGCTGCGATGGTCCATTCCGGTCTCCTCAGAAATCATGAGAGAAAACGGTTTATCCCTTCCCCTTCAGAGCCCCGCCTCCTTCTTCAGCGCGGCGGCCTTATCGGTCGCTTCCCACGTGAAGTCAGGGTCGTTCCTGCCGAAGTGACCGTACGCCGCCGTCTTCCGGTAGATGGGGCGCTTCAGCTTCAGCATCGTGATGATGCCCTTGGGCTTGAGATCGAAGTGCTTCCGGACGAGCCCTTCGATCTTCTCCTCCGGGATCGCGTTCGTGCCGAACGTTTCGACGTTGACCGAGGTCGGCTGCGCGACGCCGATCGCGTACGAGATCTGGACCTCGCATCGCTTCGCGAGTCCAGCCGCGACGATGTTCTTCGCGACGTACCGCGCGGCGTACGCGCCGGAACGGTCCACCTTCGATGGGTCCTTGCCGCTGAACGCGCCGCCCCCATGGCGGCCGACGCCGCCGTACGTGTCGACGATGATCTTGCGGCCGGTGACGCCGGTGTCGCCTTCGGGGCCGCCGATGACGAACCTGCCGGTCGGGTTGATATGGACCTTCGTCGCTTCATCGAGGTATTTGGCGCAGACCGGCCGGATCACCTTCTCGAGGACCTCCTTCCGAAGTTCGTCAATGGGCTTGGAGTCGAGGTGCTGCGTGCTGATGACGACCGCGTCGATCCGTTTCGGCGCGCCGTCACGGTACTCTATCGTGACCTGGCTCTTGCCGTCCGGGCCGATGCCGCTGATTGCGCCGCTCTTCCGCGCCTCACTCAGCTTCTTCGTGAGACGGTGCGCGAGGATGATCGGCAGGGGCATCAGTTCCGCGGTCTCGTCGCATGCGAACCCGTACATCATGCCTTGGTCGCCCGCGCCCTGCTCCTTGTCGTCGCCCTCTCCTTCGGTGACGCCCTGCGAGATGTCCGGCGACTGCCCGTGGATGGCGACGAGGACGCCCGCGTCCTCATGGTCGATGCCGAACTCGGGGTTGGTGTAGCCGATCTCTTTGAGCGTTGCACGCGCGATCTTCTGCACGTCGGCGTACCCGTTCGTCGTCACCTCGCCGGCGACGATGACCGTGCCGGTGGTGGTGAGACACTCGACAGCGACCCTGCTGTCCGGGTCCTGTCCGATGAGCGTGTCGAGGACCGCGTCGCTGATTTGGTCGCAGATCTTGTCCGGATGGCCTTCAGTGACCGATTCGCTGGTGATGTAGGTCTTCATCGTGATCCCTCCCTCCTTCCCTTTTTTTCCTTTCGTCGCCGGCGCGGCGGCTCTCTTCTGGCGTTGAGGGAAGCTTTAAAAGGCTTATGGAGAAAAATATTCTGATATGAATACTCGATCAAATTCCTTATTATCCGTGAATATTATTATCCGTGAAAGCCTCGTGCTTCGGCCTGCGGAGGCTCACTCGCTTCTTCCTTCGCCCACCTCCAGCGCAGCTTCAACTTCGCGGACCGGCTCTTCGGCGGATGGGCTGCGTTGAAAAAGCCGAACAGCATCCCCCTGGCGGCACAGGGATCTTCTCGACCGCCAGACTGTGCTCGGAGAACAAACGGTCCCGGAACAGGAAGCCGCCGGGGCGCGGCCGTGAGACTTTCACCGCGGCCTCGCGCACGGATACTTTTAAATAATTCCTCCCGTCCGCCGAAAGGATGAATATCGCGTTTTTCGAGGTCGACGAATGGCAGCGGGACTACCTGAAACGCTCATTCCCCGACGCGTCGTACGATGACGGACCGCTCACCGTCGCGAACGCTGCAAGGCACGCGGACGTGGAGATCGCGGCCATCAGGACCTACACGAAAACGGACGACG
This sequence comes from Candidatus Woesearchaeota archaeon, assembly GCA_027371725.1. Taxonomy (GTDB): domain Archaea; phylum Nanobdellota; class Nanobdellia; order Woesearchaeales; family UBA525; genus UBA153. Next base: position 9,563 of record DAHXMN010000013.1, read on the forward strand.
CGCTGCTCGCCGCGCTGCCCCGGCTGAAGCTCATCCTTTCCATGACGACGGGCACGGACCATCTCGACCTCGACGCGTGCAAGCGCCGCGGCATCATCGTCTGCAACGTGACCGGATACAGCGACGCGGCGGTCGCGGAGCACGCCTTCGCGCTCCTCCTCGCCATCGCGAAGAACATCCTTCCGTCAGCCGTCAAGACGAGAGGGGATGCCCGCTCCGGGGGACGCATCCAGGGGTTCGAGCTCAACGGCAAGACGCTCGGCATCGTCGGCTGCGGCGCCATCGGGCTCCATGCGGCGAAGATCGCGAAGGGCTTCGGCATGACCGTGCTGGTCTACGATGTCGTCCGGCACGACGGTTGGGCCGAGGAGCACGGCTTCTCCTACGTCCCGCTCGACGATCTCCTCGCGACCGCGGAGGTCATCACGCTCCATGTGCCGCTCAACAGGCACACGCGCGGCCTTATCGGCGGGGACGCGTTCAGGAAGATGAGGAGGGACGCGGTCCTGATCAACACGTCGCGCGGCGAGGTCGTCGACACGGACGCGCTGCTCGCCGCTCTCGATTCCCGGAAGCTGAAAGGGGCCGGCCTGGACGTGATTGACAGCGAGAACTTCATCGCGGACCATGAGCCCTCGGAGACGGAGCGGCGGCTCTGCGCCTTCTCCAACGTCGTCGTGACGCCGCACAACGCGTACAACAGCGTCGAGGCGCTGGCAAGAAGGCTGGATTCGACGGTCGCGAACATCCACGCGTTCTCGGAGAAAGGAGCCTCCGGACTGAAGGACCGGATCGCGTGACTTCACGCGCTCAGAACCCGCTCTCAGAACCCTCTGTATCCCTTGAATATCGCTTCCTTGACGCCCATCATGAAGCTGTCGCCTTGCGTCTGCGCGACCGCCTCGAAGAGCATCGAGCCCGGGGTCCCGTCCATGCATCCCGCAAGCTCTTCCACAGAGACGGAATAGGCCTTCCTGACGGTCTCTCCCAACCCTTGGCCGACGAAGATGCCCTGCGCAGCCATCTTCTCCCTCGCCGCCCGCAGTTCTGTTCCGTGGTCGTGCGACTCCAGCGCCTTCTCGATACGCGCATAGTTGGGAGCGGTCCTCAGATGTTCCTCGAGAATCTGCCTGATGGATAGCTTGCCGGGCTTTTCCGGCTTTCCGGTACCGAACGTGCTCGTTATGTCCGTCATTCGGCCCTGGAGCACATACCCATTTATATCTATTTCCGTTTTTTACTATCCTCAAGAGGCGAACTATTCCCCGACTTCTTCATGCCCTTCACATAATCAAGCCCTTTCAATCAAGTCCTTCACCGCTCGTCGGCGGATGGGTTGCACCTCCGCTCTTGCGGGTGGCGGAGGAGGGGAGAGGCGCGGATCCACGGGACCGGAGCGAGCGAAGCGAGACTTTCAACGCGGCCACGCAGGCAGACATATTTAAAAATACGCCCCGATTCCTCCTTCTTGATGGTAACACTCGATTGGGATCATTCGCTCGCCCTCCGGAAGGACGGCCGCACAGTGCAGCACGACCTCGGCGCAATCCTCTTCGGAGACCTCGGCGCGAAGAAGAAGGATATCGGAGACGGACTGAAAGAGGTCGCGGGAGTGCTCTGGAACCTCTATGAGACGCATCCGCGCCATAACTACCAAGGGACAGAGTATCCCGCGGACGAATTCCCTGAGCCCGCAGGAAGGCTGGAACTCGAGCGCATCTACGCGATGAAACTCGAGGGAAGCAAACATCCGCCCAACCATCTCAGGCTCCTTCCCCGGCAATGGTGGAACCGGAGGGAATGGAACGTGGAAAGTATAGGTCTCAAGGACGAACGGCCATTCCTGTTCAACGGCTACGTGTTCACGTTCAGCGGGAGCGGCGGCCTCTTCGTCGGCAACAACGATTCGCTGTATCAACAGCTCCGGGAAGAGGTCGAGGGGCATCATGGAGCATCGGCGATGGACTGGTTCAAGGAATTCCGCGATGACGGCTTCCGGCACCATCACCTTTAAAAATCCTCCCGGTTCCCCTCTCCCAGCGCAATGAGGGACGGCGGTTCTCCCGCTATGCCGGGGATGCTTCCGTTCGCTTGGATGCGGAGACTGTTCTCTGATCCCGTTGCACAGAAGGTGAAACCATGTCACGCATGCATTCGAGAGCGAAAGGGAAGAGCGGCAGCACGAAGCCGGCAGCCCCGACGAAGCCGTCCTGGGTCGCGCTGAAGCCGAAGGAGATCGAGATGCTCGTCGTCAAGTACGCGAAGGAAGGGAAGGGCGCGTCGAAGATCGGCCTCTACCTCCGCGACGAGTACGGCGTGCCGGGCGTCAAGCTGATGACGGGGAAGAGCGTCCAGCAGATCCTCGTCGAGAAGAAGGCGCTGCCGGAGCTGCCCGAGGACCTCATGGCCCTGATGCGGAAAGCCGTCCTGATCAAGAAGCACCAGGAGGAGAACAAGAAGGACATGAGCGCGAAACGCGGCCTCCAGCTCACCGAAAGCAAGATCAACCGCCTGGCGAAGTACTACAAGAAGACGGGCGCCCTGCCCGCCGACTGGAAGTACGACCCCGAGCGCATCAAGCTCTACGTCGAGTAGAACCCTCTTTTTTCCAACCGTTTTTCCTTTTTCTGATTCTTTTCGGCCCCCGGATCTATTCAGTCGCAGTTCTCTCCGAAACCATCGAGCGCGCTGCTTTGGAAAGATAGTGTTCGTTTCGCGAACGCATAGCTGCGGCCAAGACCGCGCGTCAATCTCCGCAGCGAGGGAAACGGTTACTCAGGCACCCTGT